>JANNGQ010000264.1:0-2328 GCA_031403975.1 Planctomycetota bacterium | reverse complement strand
CTGCGCAAGACATCGTCGCAGTCCGGTCTCGTACCTTCTCAGAAAGTCATCCATTTCAATGTCAGGTCGAGTTCTCAAACTGGGGATCCCTGCCGGCAGCCTGCAGGAAGCCACAGCAGCGCTGTTCAGCCGAGCTGGATACAACATCAAGTTTGCTTCACGGTCGTACTTTCCGACCGTCGACGATCCGGAAATTGAGTGCATGCTGATCCGTGCTCAGGAGATGGCCCGGTACGTTGAAAACGGAATTCTCGACGCTGGCATCACGGGCTACGACTGGATTCTGGAAACCAATGCCGACGTGCATCAGGTCTGCGAACTTGTCTTCTCCAAAGTCAGCCGACGGCCGGTCCGCTGGGTACTCTGCGTACCTGAAGATTCACCCATCAAGTCCGTCAGGGATCTGGAAGGCAAGCGCATCGCGACGGAGGCCGTTGGACTGACAACGCGGTTTCTGGAGCGGCATGGCGTGAAGGCCAACGTTGAGTTCTCCTGGGGAGCGACCGAAGTCAAACCTCCGAAGCTGGCCGATGCGATTGTCGAAGTCACCGAAACCGGCAGCTCACTGCGAGCCAACAATCTGCGGATCATGGACGAAGTCCTGCAGAGCACCACGCGATTCATCGCCAACCGCGCCGCGTACAAGGATGAATGGACGAGAACCAAGATCGACAACATTGCGCTGATGCTGCAGTCGTGCCTCGAAGCTGAAGGCAAGGTCGGTCTGATGATGAACGTGCGTCAGAATGATCTCGCGGCTGTGTTGAAAATGCTGCCCGCACTGCAGACACCGACTGTGTCTCATTTGTCCGACCCTGAATGGCTGGCACTCAACACAATTGTGGACGAGAGCATTGTCCGGAGCACGATTCCGCAACTGAAACAAGCCGGCGCAAGAGGCATCGTGGAGTATCCGATCAGCAAAATCATCGACTGAAAGGCTCGTTGAAAAAGGTGTCTGGAACTTCGGAGACATCTCAAGATCAGCGGAAATCTGAGATGCCGGAGAGTTCCCGACACCTTTTTCAACACACTGCTGAGCCGATCGTCGTGAAGCTCGGTGGAAGTCTGCTGGATCTCCCCGACCTGATGGAACGGCTGAAAGCTCTTGCGGAACATCTTCATCCGGCCCCGGTGTTGATCATCGCCGGCGGCGGCGCGGCGGCGAATCTGGTGCGATCCCTGGATCGGCGTTTCGGGCTGACTCCGGAGCAGGCGCATTGGACTGCGATTGCAGCGATGTCGTTCAATGCCATTCTGCTGGCAAGGCTGAATTCAAAACTGTGTGTCGTCGCAGATCGCACTGCGGCGGAAAGCGTTTGGACCTCGGGCCGAATCGCCGTGCTGGACGCATTCGCGTTTCTTCAGTCCGAAGAAGTAGATCTGGATCGCGAGACCGGAGTGAAAACCAAAGTCGTCCCGGCTCGTTGCGACTCCGGGCCGTCGCATGTTTCCCGCCACCGGGTTCTCCCCGGTGGTTCAATGGTTTCTTGCGCTACTCCACCGACTGGCGCAGAAGCCGTTAGACCACCGAAACAGGCCCGGTGGCGGTTGAATTGCGGTCTGCTGCCAGCCTGCTGGGAAGTGACGAGCGATTCCATCGCTGCCTGGATCGCCGCTCACTGGCGTGCGGGCGAATTAGTGATCGCAAAGTCCTGCGATCCGGTAAGCACATGCCCACGCACACTGATCGCAAATGAGATGCTCGACCCGTTTTTCAACAACGTCGTCCAGACTGCGGCAGTGCATTGGCTGAATCTGCGAAAGTCGCCGCTGAGCCTGATCCCTCTCCGCGACAACAAACCTTCATCACCGTAGGATGGGCCCATCTGGCCCGTCCTGACTTGCTTTCGAGAGCCGCGTCAATTGATCCTGTCCCGCTACCATAAACAAATGCTCTTCGCCGGCATCGGTGCAATGGGTCAGGAGCGACTCAGCGCAGCGCGTGTCCTCATCGTCGGTTGCGGCGCGCTGGGCTGTGTTGTGGCGGATGCGATGGTGCGCGCCGGTGTTGGTCATGTACGGATTGTCGACCGCGACTTTGTGGAGCTCAGCAATCTGCAGCGGCAGATTCTGTTTGACGAGCAGGACGTCGCCGATCATCTGCCGAAAGCCGTAGCGGCCGAGCGACGACTGAGGCGTGTGAATTCTGAGATCACGATCGAGGCCGTAGTGGCCGACGTTGACTGTTCCAATGTCCTCGAACTCACGCAAGGTGCATCGCTGATTCTGGATGGCACCGACAATTTCGAGGTCCGTTATCTGATCAACGACGTCTCCCTGGAAGTCGGCATTCCGTGGATTTTCACCGGCTGCACGGGCAGCGTC
>JANNGQ010000263.1:0-4072 GCA_031403975.1 Planctomycetota bacterium | reverse complement strand
ATTCAGGTCTTCGACGATCGCGGAAACGTGCCAGCTAATCCCGGGCCGCTGGGTGCACAGATTTTGATCTCGGATGACGCCAGGGACAACCAGACCTCATTGACTGACCCGTCAGGGCGAGTCACGCAGTTTCAATACGATGGCTACGGCAACATCACAGAGACGACAGACCCGGCTGGCGGTCTCTGGCAGCAGACGTTTTCCCCGTCGAACGACCTGCTTTCGTCAATCAACCCGCTCGGCCACACCACAAGCTGGGTCTATGACGCATCGGGCAACGTCGTTCAGTTCGTCAACGCTGCAGGAGAGATCACATCCTACGGCTACGACGCGCAGGGCCGCGTCATCAGCATGGTCGATGAGACGGACGAGTCGACGACTTACGCATACGGGCTCGTGAGCGAGCCGACCCGAATTACCTATCCCGATGGATCGTCGCGATCGTCGACGCATAACGTCTGGGGCGAAATGACCTCGTTCACGAATGAACGCGGCTTTACAACGTCCACCGAGTTCGACGATTCCGGTCGCCCGGTCCGCGTCGTAGATGCGCTGGGAGGGCAGTCCCTGCTTGCCTACGAAGGACCGAGGCTGATCTCGGTCACGGATCAGCTCGGGCGGAGCATTCGCTACGAATACGACAGCAAGGATCGCAGAATACGCGAAATCAATGCGGCAGGTGGTGTTCGACAGATTGTTTACGACGGAAATGACCGAGTCATCGCCGTCATCGACGAGAACGGTCACCGGTCGGAGGCAGGTTTTCGTGTCGACGGACTCATGGACACGATGACCGACCCGCTGGGACATGTCCGTCGGTTTACATTCGACGCAGCCGGCAACAGGACATCTCGGACTGACGAGAATGGCAATGTCACGCAGTTCGAATACGACGCGCTGGACCGAATCGTCGAAATCACGGATGCCGGCGGCGGCGTCTGGTCGGCCACCTGGGATGCTGTCGGAAACCGGACCAGTTTCACGGATGCCAACAGCCATACCACGCAGTTTGTCTTCGACGTACTGAATCGACTCACGCTGACAACCGACGCTTTGGGTGGCGAGTTTTCGCAGGCCTACGATGAAGACGGCAACGTCGTCAGTTCCACAGACGCGAACGGGCACACGACTGTTTTCGAATACGATTCGGAGCATCGATTGACGCAGTCCACGGACCCTGCCGGATACCAGCAGTCCTGGGCGTATGACGATCTTGGAAATGTGACTCTGTTCACGGATGAACAAGGGCAATCCGCATCGTTCGAGTTTGACGCTCTCAACCGACTGATCCGGCGTGTCGATCCGATCGGAAACCAGACGGTGAACAATTACGACGCCGTCGGCAATCTGACTCAGACGTCAGATCCGCTGGGTCGGATCACGACGTTTGCCTACGACGCACTCGACCGCCGGATCTCCTCCACCGACCCTCGCGGCGCGTCGACGGCGGTCACCTGGGATGCCGTCGGCAATGTCAGTTCCATCGTCGATCCGAACAACAATGTGACAAACAACATCTACGATGCCGCTGACCGGCTGATTCAGCGAACAGACCCGCTGGGAGCATCAGCGTACTTTCAATACGACAATGTCGGAAACCTGACCCGATACACGGATCGGAATTCCAGAGTCACTGAGTTCGAATTCGACGGCACGAACCAATTGACCGGAGAACGCTGGCACTCCGGAGCCAGTGTCCTCAGGAATATTGCATACTCGTACGACCCGGCGGGTAACCTGCGGACCGTGTCTGATCCGGACAGCCAGTACGAATTCACTTATGACGCTCTTGACCGTGTCGTGACGTCTGACAACAGCGGAACGCCCCGTGCGATTCTCCTGGAACTGACCTACAGCTATGACGCGGTTGGCAATGTCCTGGCCATTCAGGACAATTTCGGCGTGTCCGTGACTTCAGCCTACGAAGCACGTGATCTGCTGAGCAGCCGAACCTGGACAGGTCCGTCCATCGCTGCCGCATCTGTGGAGTCGGATTACGACGCCCGTGGGTTGAAAACAGCCATTCGTCGGTTTGCTGATTCCGGTCCGACGCAGCAAATCGGCAGTACAGGCTTTGACCACGATCTCAAGGGGCGTCTGACCGGCATTTCTCACCTTGATGCACTTGACGCCGTGTTCTCGGAATTCGACTACTTCTTTGATGACGCCGATCAGCTCACGAGACGAGAAATCAATGGTCAGGGCACGGACTATATTTACGATGCCGGCGGGCAGTTGACCGGCGCGGATCATTCTGCGCTTCAGGACGAAGAGTTCACTTATGATGCCAATGGCAACCGCACTTCGAGCGGCAACGTCATCGGGGCGAATAATCGCCTGCTGTCCGACAGTCAGTTCAATTATGCCTGGGATGCCGAAGGCAATCTGATCGCCCGCACCAGTGTCGCCGATGGAACGGTCACCGAATACAGCTACGATCACCGCAACCGGCTGACGCGGGTCACACAGCGGACTTCGGCCAACGTCGTTGTGCAGCAGGCCGACTTCATTTATGACGCCTTTGACCGCCGCATTTCCAGGACCACGGATCCTGACGGAGCCGGATCGGTTGCAGCCTCGACCACGATCTTCGTCTACGACGGAGATCACGTCTGGGCGGATGCTGATGAGACCGGCACCATCACCGCGCGTTACATGTTCGGCGACGGCACGGACGACATTCTGGCCCGACACCGACCGTTCGATGGCACTGCCTGGTACCTCACAGACCTGGTCGGCTCAGTTCATGGCATCGTCGATGCCGCAGGAACAGTTGTCGATCAGATCATTTACGACAGTTTCGGCAGTATCATCAGCGAAACGAATGTCGCTGTCGGAGATCGCTACAAATTCACCGGTCGGGAGTTCGATGCGGAGACCGGACTCTACTACTACCGAGGCCGCTACTATGACTCATCGCTGGGAATCTTCATTTCGCAGGACCCGATCGGTTTCGGCGGCGGTGATGCAAATCTGTATCGGTACGTCAGCAACAGTCCGCTGACGTTTTCAGACCCGTTCGGTCTGACCGTTGCGGTTGAGACATCGATCACTTCCGATTCCGGCCATCGCGCCGGAGCCGCGTTCGCAGCCGGCACGCTCGGTTACGCCTGCGGTTATCTGGAAGCGTGGTATAACAACGATCCGAACCCGGCCCTCGCCGCTGCTGAAGAAGCCGTCGTCGGCGCGACTCTGGGAGCCGTCATCGGCCCGATTGTGGGACAGCTCCCCGGCCAGTTCCAGCTCTTTACCGGCATCGCTCTGGCCATGTATGCTGTGGGCACCGGAGAAGACTTCGTCATCAAAGGCCTTCGCGGCACCTGCCTCGTCGCCGATTTCGCGATCGGCGGCGGATTCCGGAACCTCCGACACGTAGCCGATGATTTCCACCCTCCAAAGAGCCTCGACGACTGGCTGAGATCGCTCAAAAGATTCTTGGGCGACGAATCGGGAAGTCTGCCGGCCGGGTCAACCAGGCCACCCAGGGGAAAGCTCGACAAACTTGTGCTCGGTCGAGGAGACCCCAATGCTCTGGCCGCTGCCGGAAAGGCGGCGAGAGGCGAAATCATTAATGCACCGGAATTGTCCAGCAATCCAAAGGCACTCTGGAGGCATATCTATCGTAAGATGAGGGAGGCTGCTCAGATAGTCCAGGTGCTCGACGATATCCCGATGCAGCAAGTTTCCGGACGCGGTACCGGGGAGTGGGCACGAGCTGAAAAGCGGTTCATTGACAGCATGCCTGAATTGGATGCAAAAAGGAGATTCGTTAGGCGCACCGAATTAGGGATCGAATGACGATGACCATCGAAGAAGCGTTCAGCATCACCAATACGCTTGATATCGCGGAGGGGTTACGACGGAAGTTTGCGCCATCGTACTTTCTCATCGTGTTCAACCGAATCGGCGAGATTGTGAGAATCGATCGATTTAAAGAACCTCCATCTGAAGCGGAGCAGGCTGCGACACTGAACTCCGAACCCGGTTGCATTGCAATCTCAGCTAGGCCAGGAATGGATCAATCACCGCAAGCGTTGGGTGTGAGGGTCGCAGAGAGTATGTGGCTGTTTGA
>JANNGQ010000262.1:0-2845 GCA_031403975.1 Planctomycetota bacterium | reverse complement strand
CATGAGCTTGCGGAATCTGCGGCATCCGCGGTGACTCGCATCCAGAAATCGCTCGACACACTCCCGGCGTTTCAGACTCACGGCTGGGTTGAGCGGTCGCTGCAGAAAGAACGAGCGAGGTCGGAAAACCTGCTGACCTTCCTGCTGTATACAACGGCCATCGTCGGAGTGATCTTTATCGCCATCACCGTGTGCGGACTGAAATGGATTTCGGAGCCGGTGCGCAAAGTTTCGAACGGCTGTACCAGAATCGCCAATGGTGACACGCGTTACCGGTTGAAGGAAGTCTCACGCTGGCAGGATGAATTCTCCGATCTGGTCTCCGGTGTGAATTGCATGGCCGACCGGTTTCAGCAGGCGGAGGAAGACCTGCTGCACAAGGTCAGGGAACGCAGCGAACAACTTGTGCGTTCCCAGAAGCTGGCGAGCGTGGGATTCCTCGCGGCCGGCGTGGCTCATGAGATCAACAATCCGCTCAGCGCAATTTCGATGGCCGCAGATTCGCTGGAGTGCCGGCTGGACGAATTGTTCGGAACGCAGTCTGCAGACTCGAAGGAAGCGCTCGAACGGATCGCCATGATCCGGCGCGAATCGCGTCGCTGCGGTGACATCACGGCCCGGCTGCTGGATTTCTCCCGGGGCGAACAGGCCGGCAAGCAGACCGAGGATATCGCCAGTCTGGTGCGGGATGTTCTCATGATCGTGCAGCACCTGGGGCAATTCAGTGACCGCCAGGTGGATTTTGAATGCGACCGGCTGATAACGGCGGAAGTGAATGCGGCTCAGATCAAGCAGGTTATTCTCAACCTTGTCGCAAATGCGCTGCAGGCTTCTCCGCCCGGCGGAGTTGTCAGAATCCGGCTGCAGGAACAGATTGACACCATCGTGCTGTCTGTCAGCGACGACGGCTGCGGCATGGACGCGGAGACTCTGCAGCACATTTTTGATCCGTTTTTCACGACCAAAGAAGTGGGGCAAGGGACTGGTCTGGGGCTGAGCATCACACATCGCATGGTCGAAGATCATCAGGGTACCGTCACACCGCTCAGTGACGGCCCCGGCTGCGGCAGCACGTTTCAGATTCGCCTCCCGCGTCGACAGCAAAGGGCGAATGCCGCGTGAGAAACCCCCGCGGCAGATTGTGGCCTGAACGTGGATCTGACGACTGTCTGGTGAATTGAATGTGTCAGAACGCATCAAGAACCGGCGGCTCGCTGGAGGCCGTCGTAGTCACCGGGCTTGTCCCCGTTGTCAGATCCGACGGCGTGGCTGCCGGGCTCCATGAAATGGACGTAGTCGGGACTGATGATGGAGCCGACGAGAATGCCGGATCCGGTGTCGGCCTGGCTGCCGATTCTGATGCTGTTCCCTGAGGAATCTCCAGTGACGATCCGACCGGTGATGCCGATTCAACGGTCCAGGAAACATCACCTTGCAGCGGCGCAGCAGTGCCGAATGACATGGAAGCCGTCTGAGCCGGTGACATCATCATGGGGGATGTGGCCGGCTGCCAACCGGACGGAGCGTAGTTCGCTGACATCATGGCGGGATTCATTCCGGGTGACATCGCCATTTGACCGGATGTCATCGGTCCCGCCATCATCTGGCCGTTCATCATCTGGCCGTTCATCATCGGATTCCCGGCCATGGCCATTTGTGTCTGCATCATCTGCATCTGAGCCATCTGTGCTCCGGGCGACGGCGGGCCGAAGGCGAATTCATTGCGGGGCATGCTGTAAGGATGAACGCCTCGCGCCATCGCGGTCGCAGCCATCGGACTTGAGGCTCCTGCGGCCTGCGATGCCACTGCGACTCGGGAATGAACTTCCGGCTGATTCCAGTCCGCCCGAAGTGACTGCTGATACATTGCGACCGCCTGATCGGGGCGGCCGTTTTCCTCATAGTACTGACCCAGATGAGCCAGCGCTGTGGAATGACTGGGGTTCACCTGCAGCGCCTGTTGCAGTGACTGGGCCGCCTGATGGGGCTGACCCATCTCGCGCTGCAGCCACGCCAATTCGACATGAGATTCAGCCACATATGGCTGTGTCGCCGACCACGTCGTCAGCATACTGGCCGCCTCTTGTCCACGACCCTGAGCCATCATCAGTTCTGACAGTCCGTGATAGGACGGCTGATGTGAAGGAGCCATCGTCAGTGCCTGCCGGTAGAGCTGTTCCGCACCGGCCATGTCGCCGATTTTCATCTTCGACTTAGCCAGGTTGGCAACATAATCCGGGTTGGAAGGATCGCTCATTGCGGCCTGCTGGAATTCACTCGCGGCCGCGATGTAGTTGCCCTGTTCGTAGTAACCCATGCCCGATGAGTTCGCAATGTTGCCGCCCATCGAGGCACAGCCGGTTACCGCAACAACGGCTGCGAAGCCGAGTGCTGAATTGATAAGAAGACGCAACCTTGCGAAACGCATGGCGAGACCTTTGAGGGGATGTCGCGGAAAGTGAATCATTGGCTCAGAACCGAGCCTGGAGAGGTCCGAACAGTAGCCACCGTTCTTAGACCGCCACAAGGCGGATTCACCATCCGGCCAGCCCTGCGAATTCGATTGACGTGATTACCGGCAGTTATTGCCGCTCCATCCGTCAAAACACGACCCAGAACGCAAAAACCGCCGAATTGTCCGGCCGGCGCGTCCCGCCGTTCAGACAATCGGCGGTGGCTGCGACAAAGATCTGTCGCGGCGCTGGTATTCATTCCGAAGGGACGACCTCGACCTCATCGAGTTATTACGGTTCATCGTGAAATGAAGTGCGCAGTATAGAAATGGGCCTTTGTCGCCTGAACTCTCAGAGGGCCGGCGATTCCGGACCAAAGGTCCACCCATTCC
>JANNGQ010000261.1:0-3851 GCA_031403975.1 Planctomycetota bacterium | reverse complement strand
GGCTCCGTCTCGTGCGAAGGCGAAGTCATCGAAGGTGATGAATCCGGCGAGTGGTGGATCAGCGATTCGACCGGCCAACTGACCAAAACGACTCGACACACGCCGCCAAAGGAGTGAGTAGCCGGTCGCGATGTGTCCGGGATCGTTCCGGCACGGCAATGCTTCGGTATCATCTCCCAGGTACTGTGTTTGCGTCGGGCAATGCAGAAAGTGACGCAAGCACGATACAACATCACCCGGTTAAACAGCACTTCGCGTCAAACGATCTTCATTTTTGAATGAATTCCGCGCGGCATGCACATGTCTTCTTCGGATGGACAAGAAACAGCAACTCTCTCCACCGTGCCGCTCGTCGGCATGGCTGTCAACGCGGCGCTCGCTGCCCTCAAGATCATCGCGGGTGTGTTTGGCAACTCTTACGCGCTGATTGCCGACGGCATCGAATCGACCTCTGACATCGTCACTTCGCTGGTGATCTGGGGCGGCTTACGTGTCGCCATTTCGCCCGCGGACGATCAGCACCCCTACGGTTACGGCAAGGCTGAGGCATTGGCGGGAATTGTCGCTGCTCTCGCTCTGCTCGGTGCGGCAGCGATGATCGCCATCCAGAGCGTCCGTGAGATTCTCACACCGCACCACTTGCCCCATTGGTCCACACTCATCGTTTTGATTCTCGTGGTCGCGATTAAGGAGGCGTTAGCCCGCTGGGTCGGTAAGATCGGTGCAGACGTGGAAAGCACTTCGCTTCAAGCCGATGCATGGCACCATCGATCCGATGCATTAACGTCTGTGGCGGCGTTCATCGGCATCACGATTGGTCTGGCAGGCGGTCCCGGATACGAGCCGGCGGATGACTGGGCTGCCCTCGCAGCGTGCCTCATCATCACCTACAGCGGATTCCGGCTGATGCGCATGGCGGTGCGTGACCTTCTGGACGCAGCACCTCCGAAACATTTTGAGGAGCGTGTGCGAGAATTGGCAGTGGGCGTCAAAGGAGTCTGCGCCGTGGAAAAATGCCGGATTCGGAAAAGTGGCACATCCTATTTCGTCGAGATTCATGTCGAAGTCGACGGAATGGCAACTGTGCAGGAAGGCCATGATATCGGTGGACGGGTGCGCAGCGTGCTGCGAGGATCACCCCTGCGAATTGCCGATGCATTCATCCATATTGAGCCGCACCATGCACTGCCTTGTTGAAGCCATGACTCGCCTGGCCGGCGTTGTCGGAATGGCTGCCGTTTTTGCGACAACCCTGAATGCTCAGGATTTCCAGACGCCGCTGGATGTTGAGTTCACATCAAAACTGGACGGTACTGCACAGCGGTATGTCGTGCTGGTGCCGGTCACGTTTCGCTCCGAGGTGCCGCATGATCTGTTGATTGCACTGCACGGGCATGGTTCCGATCGTTGGCAGTTTGTCAATGATTCGCGACCCGAATGCCGGGGAGCACGGGATGCAGCCGCTCAACGGAACATGATTTATATCTCGCCTGACTATCGGGCCAAAACTTCCTGGATGGGACCGGCTGCGGAGGCCGACATGCTGCAGATTCTGGACGATCTTCACGGACGCTGGCGAATCCGCGATGTTGTGATCTGCGGAGGATCCATGGGAGGTACTTCTGCCCTCGCATTTGCGGCCATGCATCCGGAGTGTGTCGACGGTGTGGTGTCGCTGAACGGCACGGCAAACCTCATCGAGTACACCGGCTTTGCGGAGGCCATTGCAGAATCGTATGGGGGAACGAGAATCGATCAGCCGGACGCCTATCGTCTTCGATCGGCAGAACTGTTTCCGGAACGCCTGACCATGCCCGTGGCAGCCACAACGGGGGGAAAAGACACGCTTGTTCCCCCGGAAAGCACTTTACGGCTGGTGGAATCTCTCAAGCGTCAGGCGTCGCCGGTGCTGTCCATTCATCGTCCGGTCGGCGGTCACGAAACCAACTACGAAGATACCTGCGCTGCGTTCCGTTTTGTTTCAGATCAGCTCGACACCCGCCTTGCGGCGGAGCCACCGCCGGCCCTGAGTACCCTTTCGGACAAATCCGACACGACCATCGTCTGCCTGGGCGACAGCGTCACAGGCGTCTACTACCACACTGGCGGGCGCAGAGCCTATCCCGAGATGCTTGAGCTGGCACTCAAGGCATTGCATCCGGATGCTGCGGTTCGAGTCATCAACGCGGGTATCAGTGGCCACACAACCAGCGACGGACTGGCCCGGCTTGATACCGACGTCTTGCAGCATCATCCGGCTCTCGTGACGATCAGTTTCGGGCTCAACGACATGACGCGAGTTCCGACCGGTCAGTTCCGGAGCAATCTGGAACAATTGATCGATCGTTGTCAGGCTCAGCAGTCGCTGGTTGTGCTCTGTACTCCCAACGCAGTCATTGATACCGCAAGTCGCCCCGTCGCAAAGCTCGCTGAATACTGTGACATCATCCGCTCTGTCGGTCGTGACAGAAATGTTTCGGTCTGCGATCAGCATTCGTCCGGCCAACGTCTCCGGAAAAGGGCGCCGTGGACCTGGCGGCTCACGATGAGCGATGAAATTCATCCCAACATGGATGGCCATAAACGCATGGCTGAGGAACTTTGCCACTGCATCAGCAGTTCACAGATTTCACTGCACGCAGTAGAGCCGCCACAACCGGCACTGACGAGAACACGATCACAGCTGAGCGCAATGCAGCCGGTCAGAGTCCTGGTGATGGAACCGCTTTCCGCAATGACAGAGTCGGCGATCCGTGGACTGGATGCACGTGCCGAAGTGGAGATCACCCACTGGCCTGTCGCCGGCAAATCATTGGTTCAGCTGGAACAGGACGCAAACGCTGTGGTGCGAGCGATGAAACCGGATCTGGTTGTACTGACGATTCCTCCGGATGCGGCTGCTGAGAACGACGAACAGTTCGTTCATGCGGTGTCGTGGATCATGAACTGGTCGCTCAGCTTCGGACAACAGGAATGGGACTGCATCGTTGTGCATCCGTCCGTGCTGGACCCGGCCGCGGAATCGACGAAGTCCACTTTGATCCGCCGGCTCGTCCAGGCGCAGCATCTGAGTCTGATCGATCGCACGGCGGACGATGAAACCTCTGCGGAGGACATGATCGCCCGCTGGTTTGAAGAGCATTAACCGTCACGCGAGGATTGCCTGAATCACGTTGCCGGCGACATCAGTCAGCCGGAATTGACGGCCGTTGTATTTATACGTGAGGCGTTCATGGTCCATGCCCAGCAAATGCAGGATCGTGGCGTGGAGATCGTTGATGTGGACTCGGTTCTCGACCGATTTGTAGCCGATCTCGTCGGATGAACCATAACTGACACCGCCCTTGACACCCCCGCCGGCCAGCCATGCACAAAGATGGTGCGGATTGTGGTCGCGGCCCGGTTTCCCGCCGGTCTGAGCAATTGGAAGGCGACCGAATTCACCGCACCAGATCACCAGAGTGTCGTTGAGCAGTCCGCTGGCGGCCATGTCGGTCAGCAGTCCGGCGACCGGTTTGTCGGTCTCACCGGCGAACTGGCGATGGTTGCCCTCGATGTCGCTGTGGCCGTCCCATGACAGTTGATTGTCCATTCCGCCGGAATAGATCTGCACGAAGCGGACGCCGCGCTCGACCAGCCGCCGAGCCGTCAGGCACTGTCGTGCGAACTGCCCGCACGTCTCATCGTCGATGCCGTAGAGATCCTGGATGTGCTTTGGCTCGCTCGTGAGATCCAGTGCTTCCGGAGCCGCGACCTGCATCCGGTACGCCAGCTCGAAGCTCTCAATCCTCGCAGCCAGTTCGGTGTCGGCTTCGTGCTGCCGTTGGTGCAGTCCATTGAGCTGTTCCAGC
>JANNGQ010000260.1:0-2803 GCA_031403975.1 Planctomycetota bacterium | reverse complement strand
GCGACGAACCTCGCGTCGGGCTGCATCGGGTTCGCGACACAGATGGCGATGACCAATACGACTCTGCCGAACACCTGCGAGTGCTCAAGGGCGGCAGCGAGCACGGACCACACGCGATCATCCTGTCACAGGACCAGAAGTCGCTCATCGTCTGCTGTGGCAACCATACTCCAACGACGGAGTTTCGTCGTCGCGAGTGCCGCAGATCTGGGATGAAGATCAGCTGCTGCCGCGGATGTGGGACGCCGGTGGTCACGCCGTCGGAGTGATGGCACCCGGTGGATGGATTGCGCAGGTCAATCCGGACGGCACCAATTGGGAACTTCTGTCGATGGGATACCGCAACCAGTACGACATTGCGCTGAACCCGGAAGGCGAGCTGTTCACCTACGACTCCGACATGGAATGGGACGTCGGTACTCCGTGGTATCGGCCGACGCGTGTCAATCACGCGACCAGTGGATCAGAGTTCGGATGGCGATCCGGAACGGGCGTGTGGCCAGCTTACTATCCCGACAACCTTGGTTCCGTCGTTGACATCGGTCCCGGTTCGCCGACCGGCATCGCGTTCGGCACTGGTGCGAAATTTCCCGCGAAGTATCAGCAGTCATTGTTCATCAGCGATTGGAGTTACGGAGTGATTTATGCCGTCCACATGACTCCGAGCGGATCAACGTACATCGGAGAAGCCGAGCGATTCCTCGCTGCCGCGCCGCTGCCGGTCACCGATCTGATCATCAATCCGGCTGACCAGGCAATGTATGTCACGATCGGAGGCCGCAAGACTCAGTCAGGTCTGTATCGCGTCACCTACAACGGAACTGAGTCAACGGCTCCGGCGACCGTCGCCGCGGATGCCGGCAGCGAACTGCGGGCTCTGCGTCATTCACTGGAAGCACTGCACGCGCAGGATGCTGTCGATGCCATTCCAAAGGCATGGCCGTATCTGGGGCACGCCGATCGTCATATCCGTTTTGCCGCACGCACGGCGATTGAACATCAGCCGGTCGCTTCGTGGCAGGACAGGGCGCTTGCCGAAAACACGAACAACGATGCCAGACTCAACGCACTCCTCGCACTGTCCCGTTGCGGAGACAAGACTCTCCAGGCTCCTCTGCTGACGTCAATGGGTCTGTTGAGAGCGGAAAAGCTGACTGAAGATCAGGCTCTCGACGGCCTGCGAATTCTCGGGCTGTGCTTCATCCGCATGGGTGAGCCGTCATCGCAGATCGCCAGGGATGTGTCATCCGTACTGAATGATGCGTATCCGTCAAAGAGCCCGCGTCTGAATCGCGAACTCTGCCGGCTGCTGGTTTATCTGAACGACAGCCAAGTGGCGGCAAAGACGCTTGAGCTGCTTTCGAATGCACCGACTCAGGAAGAACAGATTCACTACGTCTATTGTCTGCGGGCACTGAAAGATCAGTGGACGATGGAACAGCGGACTCAGTACTTCCAGTGGTTCGTCACGTCGACGACCCTGCGAGGCGGTAATTCGTTTTCGGGCTTCATCAAGAACATCCGTCAGGAGGCGATCGATCAACTGACCGGCGAGCAGAAACTTGCACTCAAGGAAACATTGGACGCTCAGCCGACGGGCAGTGAGAATCTCGTCGAGGCGGCCACTCGGCCGGTTGTCCGTGAATGGACGGTGGATGACCTGCTTGCAGATGTTGAAGCCGGGCTGACCGGACGAAACTATGCGAACGGTCGGGAAATGTTTCAGGTCACTGCGTGTTTCAAGTGTCATCGCTTCGCCGGTGACGGCGGTATCGTCGGCCCGGAACTCACCGCGGTTGCCCGACGCTACAACGCACGGACGATGCTGGAAGGCATCATCGAACCAAGCAAAGTGATCTCAGATCAGTATCAGGCAAATATCTTTGTACTGGACTCCGGCAAACAGGTTTCCGGTCGAGTTGTCAATCTCAACATCGACAAGATCATGGTCTGTGAGAACATGCTGGAGCCCGGCAACCTGACGTTGATCGATCGTGGTGACATCGAAGAGACTCTCGTGGCGAAGATCTCCATGATGCCGGCCGCTCTGATCAACACGCTGAACAGAGACGAGGTCCTCGATCTGATCGCTTATCTGCAGTCCGGCGGCGACCCCGATGCACCAGTGTTCGCAGGAGGCAAAACCGCTGCCTCAGTTCCCAGACCCACGGAGAAGCTCATGTTTACGGAAGCCGGTCACACGCTGGATGCACTCGATGTCGTGAAACAGCGAGTGACCGACAAGACGGCCATTCTGATCGACGTCCGCGAACAGTCGGAATGGGACGCCGGACATCTCGCCGACGCTCAGCTGGTACCTCTGAGCCAGCTCAAAGACCCGGCTGCCGTGTCCGATCTGCTGGCTTCACTTCCGAAAGACCGACCGATCTATGTCCACTGCAAAGCCGGCGGGCGTGTTCTGATGTGTGCTGAAATCCTCCAGGGCAAAGGCTACGATCTTCGTCCGCTGAAAGCCGGCTTCGAAAGACTCGTGGAAGCGGGATTTGAGAAAGCTAAGTGATCTCCGTCGCCTACGTTGCAGTCCGGTTCGATAACGTGCGAGGCGTGTCAATCGTCGTCATAGATCGCGCGAAATCGGTGGTAAAAAATTCGTTGATGCCTTTGCCTGCCTTGCGGGCCGATCCCGCGCCAAGTGTTTTGCGTCCGGACCCCGCTTTCACGGCTGCGCAGGTGGCGACTCCGGCTTCGGGGCAGATTCGTCGAGCACGGCCTGCCACCTGGCCGCTTCGTCGGGCTTTTCCCACGTGGTGTAAAGATCGACCAGGCGGCGGATGGCTTCGGG
>JANNGQ010000259.1:0-11923 GCA_031403975.1 Planctomycetota bacterium | reverse complement strand
CCGAAGTCTTCCTCGTGCATGCAGACGGCGTTCTTGATCGTCAGTGGCTCTCCGCGGCTGGTACACAGATGAGCGTCAAAATACCGGATCAGGCCCAGGCAGTCGCATCCCAATTCCAGGCTGTTGGCACACATGCCCATTCCGTACTCACCGACGTCGAAGGCATTCTTCCGTCGCTGAGTCGGACCAGGGTCTCCGTACGGCACAACCATTTCCGTCAGCGAAGCCCGATACAGCACGGATCGGTCCTGTCCTTCATCGTTGTAGCGAAGATGATGCAGAGTCAAACCTTCGCGGGCATTGAAGCCGATCACAAAGCTCCATTGTTGCCAGTGAACCTCGTAACCGTTCACTTCGAAGCTCGGGCCATCGGGCTGAGTGATTTCCAGCGGTTTGATGTTGGTTCGCTGATTCGGTACTCGATCTGCCGAGTAGTTGCCGGATTCCGGTGGCAGCGACCAGACTCCATGTTCTTCTATGCGGATCACCTTCATGGAGTTCAGGTCGACCACCGGCCGCAACCCTTCGATGGGGCGTACATAGCCATTGTCCGTGGGATCTGTCCTGAGAAAACACAGCGGCCGGGCGAGCCTCATGGAACTGTCTTCGGGAGTTCCATAGTTCCCGGCGCTCCAGATATCGACCATCACAAGACTGGTGTCATCGACCCCGCAATGCCGCTTCAGGGCGGCCTTGAATTCCGCCGACGCCAGAACAGCCTGTTCGCATTCAGTCTGTTCGTCGATTGTCATCGTCGGCTGCACGGCGGGCACAGCCTTCCACGACAGCAGCGACTGCGCTGCGAGCGACACGGCCGCTTCATAGCAGCAGTTCCGGGCGTTATCGAAAAGAACAGCAAATGCTTCCCGATCCGGACGACGATTCTCCGAAAACCCGTGTACCTGCTCTTTGTGAGGTTCCTTCAGACTCAGCGAAACGAAACGAGTTGTAGGATTCACCTTGCCGTTTTGAGTCAGAATGGAAACGGCCTGCTGAACTTCCGCAGCTGTGAGCGGTTCGAGCGGATGCATTGACTGGACTCCCGAAAAACTGCCTGACCGTTGAAAAAGGTGTCTGGAACTCTCCGGCACAGGCTTTCAGCGCGACTTCTTCGTGCCTCCAAAGTTCCAGACACCTTTTTCAACACGCTGTTAGTGTAAGGTCGCAGTGGCAGCCTTCCATCGTCGCAGCACGAATGTTTGCGGATGACCGGGAGTTTGCGAAATCCTGAAAGATTCACTGGAGCGCCGGAGGGGATGATTGCCCTCCCAGTCCCCGAAAACTCCGATTCCCGGCGAAATCACCAGGCAGGCTCCCTGACGTGTCGAACGACCTCCGGTCAGGAGCCGTTCGCTGAACTCGCAGGTGATATTCTGCAATATCCGCCGCATTTCATCGCAACTCCTGCGGCCGCCGACTAACTTGCGAGGGACGCGTCGCGATCAGTCTGTGATTCCCTTGACAGGATCGGTCAAACGGTAACAGTAATCCGAACCGTACTACTGCTGTGTTCTGCTCGGATCATTCGTCCTGAGAGGATCTTGGTTCTATGTCTGTTGAGTCATTGCAGCCCGCGACCGCCAAACCGGTCGAGCGTGTCCAGGGGGTGACCATTCGCCTGGTGGGTGATTCCGGTGACGGGATGCAGTTGTTGGGAACGCAGTTGACGAATACGTCGGCACTTGCCGGCAACGACATCGCCACCTTTCCTGACTTCCCCGCTGAGATTCGTGCTCCGAAGGGTACCCGGGCAGGCGTTTCCGGATTTCAGGTTCAGTTTGCGGCACACGAAGTTCACACTCCCGGCGATACACTCGATGCCCTGGTCGCGCTGAACCCGGCGGCGTTAGTGACGAACCTGAGTGATCTTCGGAAGGGAGGACTGCTGATCGTCAATGACGACAGCTTCGAGGACAAAGATCTGAAGCTGGCCAAACTCAAGACGAGCCCCCTGGAAGATCCGTCGATGGAAAACTATCGGCTGGTCAGGGTCGGAATGACAAAGATTACCAAAGAGGCCGTGGCTGAGTTCGGCCTTGGGGGAAAAGAATCTGACCGCTGCAAGAACTTCTTCGCGATGGGTCTGGTGTACTGGCTGTATGGCCGCAGCCTGGAAGCAACCGTGCGTTTCATTCATGGCAAGTTTGCAGCAGGTTCCCCCGTCCTTGCCAAGGCAAATGAGAAGGCTCTGCGTGCCGGTTGGGCGTATGGGGAAACGATTGAAGCTTTCGGAAACAGCTATCAGGTGGAAGCAGCCGATCTGCCCCCGGGACATTACCGCAATATCATGGGCAACCAGGCCATGGCTCTGGGATTGGTGGCCGCGGGCGTTCGCAGCAACAAAGAAGTGTTTTACGCCTCCTATCCGATTACACCCGCCAGCGACATTCTGCATGAAATAGTCAAGTACAAAAACTTTGGTGTCTGTTCATTTCAGGCCGAAGACGAGATTGCCGCAGTCTGTTCAGCGATCGGCGCAGCGTATGGCGGCCAGATGGCTGTCACGACGTCCAGCGGCCCGGGGATTGCGCTCAAGGGTGAGGCCATCGGATTGGCTGTTATGCTCGAGCTGCCGTTGATCATCATCAATGTCCAGCGTGGTGGTCCGAGCACTGGACTGCCGACTAAGACGGAACAGTCGGATCTCCTGCAGGCCATGTTTGGTCGCAACGGTGAATGTCCATTACCAATCCTGGCCGCTTCGAGCCCCGGCGACTGCTTCGAAATCATTCAGGAGGCATGGGAAATTGCCACGCGGCTGATGGTGCCGGTCATCGTGCTTTCGGACGGTTATATTGCTAACGGGTCTGAGCCCTGGCTGATCCCGGATGTCACGAAGCTGAAACCAATCGAAATCACTCATCCTTCCGTTGCTGCGGACGGTTCTCCGTTTCTGCCCTACGGCCGCGACGAATTGCTGTCCAGACCATGGGCGATTCCCGGCACTCCTGGATTGATGCATCGTGTCGGCGGCATCGAGAAAGAGAATGGAACGGGTGACATCTCGTACGATCCCGAGAACCATCAGTTGATGGTGGATATTCGAGCACAGAAAGTCGCCAACGCCGCAAAGCTGCTGCCCGCTCAGACCGTAACTGGTCCTCAGACCGGTGAGCTGCTGGTTGTCTCGTGGGGTGGTACAAACGGAGCTTGTCTCACGGCAGTGCAGCAGGCCATCGGCCAGGGTCGCTCGGTGGCGCACGCGCACCTTCGCTATCTCAACCCGCTGCCATGCAACCTCGGTGAAATCCTCTCTCGATACGACAAAGTTTTGATTGCTGAACTCAATTCGGGACAGTTACGAATGCTGATCCGCAGTCGTTATCTCGTTGACGCAATCGGTCTCAACAAAGTCCAGGGTAAGCCGTTCATGGTCGCCGAGGTCTACGAAAAGATCTGCGAAATGAGCACTGCTCCGCCTGTCGGCACTGTCCTCAATTCCCGAGCCGGTTGAGCCGACCTCGGATCCCCCTGGCCTGCCTGACATCCTTCGCATCCTTATGAAACTGTGAGTCAGATCCTATGAGCACTGCCCTTCCGGTTCTAACTCCCGCTACTTTTACGAGCGACCAGGATGTCCGCTGGTGCCCTGGTTGCGGCGACTATTCGATTCTCGCTCAAATGAAGAAAGTGTTACCCGAGATCGGTATCGCACCTGAAAACACTGTGTTTGTATCGGGCATCGGATGTTCGAGCCGCTTTCCGTACTACATCAATACGTACGGCATTCATTCGATTCATGGTCGAGCGCCGGCGATTGCAACCGGTCTCAAAGTCTCGCGACCGGAACTCACCGTCTGGGTGATTACGGGTGACGGTGATGCTTTGAGCATCGGCGGCAACCATTTTGTGCATGTCCTGCGGCGGAACGTGGATGTCAATTATGTCCTGTTCAACAATCGGATTTATGGACTGACGAAAGGCCAGTACTCGCCGACCAGCTTCGCAGGCCAGGTCACCAAGAGTACGCCGATGGGAGCAGTCGATCATCCGTTGAACCCGATGCTGCTGGCTCTGGGAGCTGAGGCGACATTTATCGCCCGTTCAGTGGACACCAACGTCAGACACCTGGCTCAGACACTGAAGCGCGCCGCCGAACACAAAGGGACGTCGTTCGTGGAGATTTACCAGAATTGCAATGTTTTCAACGACGGAGCATTCAGCTACGCCGCCGACAAAGCGACTCGCGACGATGCGACAATTGAAATCGAACATGGCAAACCGATGATCTTCGGGAAGAACCGAGATAAAGGGATTCGCCTCAACGGGTTGTCGCCGGAAATCGTCGACCTCAATACTTCGGGTGTCAAAGAGGATGACCTGCTGTTTCATGATGAGCGCGGTGACGTGCTGCACGCCTTTCTGCTGGCCCGGATGCTCCGTCCGGATTTTCCGGAACCGATCGGTGTCTTCCGTGCGGTTCAGATGCCGACGTTTGAAGACGGGATGCGCAGCCAGATTACAGAAGCGGTGGAAAAGCGGGGCAAAGGCAACCTGCAGAAACTGCTCACAGCCGGCGATACATGGCATGTCCAATAGCCTTCCGGCAGGGCACGGCCGGTCAACTCCAGTGATCCCGACTTCATTCCGATAAGTACCCCGGCAGTGATGTCATCGACGTCTTCAGTCTTGCCAGTGCGCGGATATAGCGGTCGCTGGCGGCCTGTTCAGAGATGCCAAGAACCTGGGCCGCTTCACGGTTGGTGAGTTGTTCGAAGTGCCGCAGGGCGAGGACTTCACGGTCGATGTCCTTCATCGCGGCCAGAGCTTCGTTCAGCTTCTGAGACATTTCTTCCTTCAGTGCGGCCTCACTGGGTGTCGTCAGATTGTCGAGCAGATGGAACGACAGTGAAGACGACGTCGACGAGGATGACCAGCCGCGGTCGATCGAGAATTCATTCCCGGCGCTGCGTTTCTGAGTGTTCAGGTGCCGCCGATGGATATCGACCAGAGTCTGGCATGTGATCAGGCGGAACCAGACGAAGATGGATCGGGACGCATCGATCAGAAAATGGTCGATCCTCTGCACGGCCGATAGCCATGCCTCCTGAAGCACATCATCCGCGTCAACTCGCCCGTGCAGCCGGGGGTCCATGCGAAACGTGACCATTCGCCACAGCCGGTCGCGGTGCTGTGAAAACAACTCCGCCAGAGCGTTCTGATCCCCTTTAGCGACGCGGCTGAGCAGGTCGTTGTCCGATGAATGATTCCCCACGATGCACGATCCTGCGCGAGCCGGTCCGGGAAACGTCCGGATTTCGGATAGCCACTCTATCAGACATTTCGACGCTGCGCAATGGAGTCCTTGCGAGGCGTCGCCAGGATGACAACAATTCCAGGTGAAGTGGCACGTCGTTCGGATCATGGCCGACGGGACGATTCACGAATCAAGCGTCACACTGAAACAGAAAGTCTGCTCATGCGATGGTCCTCACTCCTGCTCGTCGGTTTCAGCCTGTCGGCTTCTTCGAGTTCTCACGCGGCGACGGTGATACATGCGGGACGGCTGATTGACGGAAAGAGCGACACGTCTCTGAGCGAGATGACGATCGTCATCGACGGCGGCAAGATCACTGAGGTTGCGAGGGGTTATCAGAAGCCGGCGGAGGCCGATACCGTGATTGACCTCAGGGAGTTCACAGTCCTGCCGGGGCTGATGGACATGCACACTCATCTGATGTCACAGCATTCGAAAGATTCATATACCGAACGGTTCTTTCTGGAAGAGTCTGACTACGCACTTCGTTCTACGGTTTATGCCCGCGTCACGCTGATGGCCGGCTTCACGACGGTGAGGGAACTCGGCGACAACGGCATCAATTCCATTTCACTTCGAAAGGCGATCACTGAAGGCTGGATCGTTGGACCGAGGATTTTCACCGCAGGAAAATCACTGGCGACCACGGGCGGACATGCTGATCCGACGAACGGTCTGAAAGGCGATTATCGCCGTGATGCGACTCCCCTGGAGGGTGTGGTCAACGGACCGGACGATGCACGCAAGGCCGTTCGTCAGCGTTACAAGGACGGCGCGGATCTGATCAAGCTCACGGCCACAGGCGGAGTGCTCAGCCTGGCGGCCAGCGGTCAGAATCCTCAGTTCACAGACGAAGAACTGAAAGCCATCGTTGAGACGGCAAGAGACTATAACATGGCCATTGCTGTTCATGCTCACGGGGCGGAAGGCATGAAGCGGGCAGTCGTGGCGGGTGTGGATTCCATTGAGCACGGGACCTACATGACCGATGAAATCATGCAACTGATGAAGGAACGAGGCACGTTCTGGGTTCCGACAAATATGGCCGGCGAATGGGTCGCGAAAAAATCGGCCGAGCCTGGTTACTTCCCGGAGGTCGTCCGTCCCAAGGCTGCAGCGATTGGTCCTGCGATTCGTGATACGTTTGCAAAGGCATACAGGGCTGGCGTGAAAATCGCGTTCGGCACTGACAGCGGTGTGTCGCCGCACGGTGAGAATGCCCATGAATTCGAACTCATGGTCGAAGGCGGAATGCCGCCGATGGAAGCCATTCAGGCGGCAACGCGGACGGCCTCACAACTACTCCGCGTTGAAGACCGGCTCGGAACTCTGGAGGCCGGGAAACTGGCCGATGTGATCGCAGTCAGTGGCAATCCACTGGAAGACATCAAGCATATGAAAGACGTCGTGTTCGTGATGAAGGAAGGCGAAGTCTTCAAGAGGCCCTGAGGAGAGGGCCCCGCACCCGAATTCGGGGTTTGTATGCAGCGTCGCCGCCGCTCGCTTGTCTTGAACCGGATTGACTGTTTCAATCCGTGGTTTCTCATCAACACAGTATCAGACAGGAATATGACGAATGGCGGCCAAAGTTTACTACGACGACGATGCGGATCTGAGCCTCCTGAAAGGAAAGACGATTTCCATCATCGGCTATGGAAGTCAGGGACACGCACAGGCTCAGAACCTTCGTGACAGCGGCTGCACGGTGCTCGTCGGCCAGCGTCCGGGTGGTCCCAATTATGATCTGGCGATCAGCCACGGATTCAAGCCGGTCTCTGCTGCAGAAGCCGCCGACAGGGGCGATCTGGTCAACATTCTGCTTCCGGATGAACTGCAGGGCGACGTCTATCGGAACGACATCAAGCCGAAACTGAAGACCGGCAACCTGCTGATGTGCTCCCACGGATTCAACATTCACTTCAATCAGGTTCAGCCACCGACGGGCGTCGATGCGGCACTGGTCGCACCAAAAGGTCCTGGGCATCTTGTCCGCAGCGAGTATGAGAAAGGCGGCGGCGTTCCGAGCCTGATCGCTCTGAGCGAAGGCGCGGCGGAGACATCGCGTCAACTGGCTCTGGCATACGCCAAGGGAATCGGCGGAACGCGCGGCGGAGTGATCGAGACGACGTTTGCCGAAGAAACGGAAACTGATCTCTTCGGCGAACAGGTGGTTCTCTGCGGCGGCGTGAGTGCATTGGTCAAGGCTGCCTTTGAAACACTCGTCGAAGCCGGATACCAGCCGGAGATGGCCTACTTCGAATGCATGCACGAGCTGAAACTGATCGTCGACCTGTTCTACCAGGGCGGTCTGAATTACATGCGGTACAGCGTTTCGAATACGGCTGAGTTCGGAGACTACACGCGCGGCAACCGCATCGTGACCGATCAGACCAAGGCCGAAATGAAAAAGATTCTGGAAGAGATCCAGAGTGGACAGTTTGCCCGTGACTGGCTGCTTGAGAATCGGGCAGGTCAGGCATCGTTCCTTGCGACTCGCCGCCGTGAACGCGGTCATCTGATAGAAAAAGTCGGCAAACAGCTGCGCCGCATGATGACGTGGATTTCGTCGAAAGAAGTCTGAGCGCGGGGCCGTGATTTACTGTTGTCTCCCGGCGCGCCGGGATTCCGCCGGCTGGGATTTCTAATCACTCGCAGCAATTCACGGTGCTCAATGCTGTGCGCAAGTACCCGCCGACGGAGCGGCGGGCCAACAGTAGGATCGTGCCATGAAATTGCGCATTCCGTTGGTTCTGGTATTGCTGGCGGCAACTTGTGCGGCGAAACGGCTGACAGCAGATGAGCGTGGTCCCGCCGTTTTCCGCGCAGGCGCGGCGATGGTCGATGTCACGCCGACGATGTTCCCTGTCATCGTGAACGGCATGGTGGAAGAACGCACTGCCACGATGGCTCACGATGCGCTGATGTCCCGGGCGCTGGTGCTGGATGACGGCAGGGAACGAATCGTGATTGTCGTGGTCGACAGTCTGATGCTGACTCGGTCGATGCTGGACGATGTGAAGGAGCAGGCTCGGCAGCAGACCGGCATCCCGACGGACCGGATACTGATCTCGTCCACTCATACACATTCTGCTCCGTCGGCCATGCCGTGTCTGGGGAGTCGCGTTGACCCGGAGTACGCTCACTTCCTGCCCGGCCAGATTGTTCGCAGCATCGTCCAGGCGAATGAACAGCTGGTGCCGGCGCGAGTCGGCTGGGCGGTGATCACCGACGATCAGCACAATCATTGTCGGCGGTGGATTTTTCGTTCCGATCGCATGACGATGGCCGATCCGTTCGGGCAGCTGAACGTGCGGGCTCACATGCATCCGGGCTACATGAGTCCGAATCACATCGGCCCGTCCGGTCCTGCAGACACCGACCTCACGCTGCTGGCAGTTCAGACGCTGGACGACAAGCCATTGGCGATGCTGGCCAATTATGCGATGCACTATCACGGATCTCCGCTCGTGTCCGGAGACGTCTGCGGACGCTTCGGATTGACGCTGGCCGAAATGATCGGTGCCACAAATCAGCGGCCGGGATTTGTGGGCATTCTGTCTCAGGGCACCAGCGGCGACAGCATGTGGATGGATTACAGTCGACCCGCAGTTCCCGCTGATCTGGATTCGTACACGAAAGGAATTGCAGAGGTCGCGTTCCGGGCGTATCGGTCGATCCGGTACCGGTCCGATGTCACTCTGGCGATGGCGGAGGCGACACTGGAGCTGAATCGACGGACTCCCGACGAAGCACGCCTGAAGTGGGCTCATGAAACAGTGGCTGGTGTTGGTGACAGACTGCCTCGTGGCTGGTCGGAAGTGTATGCCTTCGAACAATTGCGGCTGCACGAGGATCCGACGGCGAAACTCCGGCTGCAGGCGATTCGCATCGGCGAATTCGGCATCACGGCGATTCCCGATGAGGTCTTCGGCATTACAGGCATCAAGCTGAAGAACCGAAGTCCACTGCAGCCCACGATGAACATCGAACTGGCAAACGGCGCGGAGGGCTACATTCCACCGCCGGAACAGCACAAGCTCGGCGGATACACGACCTGGCCGGCGCGCACGGCGGGACTCGAAGTCCAGGCAGAATCGCAGATTGTGGAGACTCTGACGAAGTTGCTGGAAGAAGTCGCGGGCAAGCCTCGGCGAGCGACGACAGATGAAGACCATGCGTATTCCGGGGCTGTCCTCGCATCAAAACCGCGGGCGTTCTGGCGATTGGGGGAGATTGAATTGACTGTTGACCCGTCGCTTCGCCGACGGGATTCTGCAATTCCAGCCGACGGAGCGGCGAGACAACCATATGGCGTTGCGCATGATTCGATCGGCCACGATCATGCCATCTACGAAGACGGCATCGCGCTGTACCTGCCGGGTCCAAAGGGCAGCGGACTGACTCAGCCACCCCGAGGCAACCGTGCGGCTCACTTTGCGGGCGGGCGGGTTGCCGCAAATGTTCCTGAACTGGGCAACATCTATAGCGTGGAGTGTTTTGTCTGGAACGGTTTCCCGATGAACGAACGAGCGGTGACCGGCTATTTCGTTTCTCGCGGACCTGACGGAGACGTGAACGTTGCCGGCGATCATCTGGGCATTGGCGGCAATTACAGGGATCGCGGCTGGGATGGAAAGCTGCTGCTGTTCAACGGCAATCAGCGAGATGAGGCTCTCACTGGTCGAACGGTGCTGACGCTCCGCACGTGGAATCATGTGGTCTTCGTGCGAAACGGTCGACATGTCACGGTCTATCTGAACGGCAATCGCGAACCCGAAATCGACGGTGAACTCGAACCGACGTTCACCAATACCAGCAACGAGATTTTTCTCGGCGGTCGCAGTGATCGGCTCTTCGGACTTGAAGGGCGGCTGGACGAAGTCTCGCTGTATGATCGCGCACTGACAGCAGACGAGGTGGCGGCGCACTACGCGGCGTCCGGTGTTCTGCATGCTCCGCAGGTGAACGAAACGGTCGCTCAGCCGGACACGCTGCCGTTGTCTCCCGAAGAATCCATGAAGGTGACTCATGTGCGCGAGGGATTCGAACTGCAGTTAGTGGCTGCAGAACCGCTGGTTGTCGATCCCGTCGCGATTGACTGGGGACCGGACGGAAAACTCTGGGTCGCCGAGATGGCCGACTATCCTTCCGGTATGGATGGAAACGGCAAGCCGGGTGGCCGTATCCGATACCTCGAAGACCAGGATGGCGATGGAAAGTACGACACGTCTGCAGTGCTGTTGCAGGACGTCGCATTTCCCACCGGAGTGATGGCGTGGGGCAAGGGTGTCATCGTGACGGCGGCTCCGGAAATCTTCTACGCAGAGGATTCCGACAGCGACGGCGAGGCCGATATCCGCAGGACGCTGTTCACCGGATTCCTCGAAGGCAATCAGCAGCTGCGAGTCAACGGCCTGCGATGGGGGCTGGACAACTGGGTCTATTGTGCGAGCGGAAGTCATCATGCGGGTTACGGTGCGGATAGTCAGATTCTGTCACATGTCACAAACCAGGAGACTGCGATCGGAAGTCGCGACTTTCGTTTTCGACCGGATGAAGGCTTGATCGATCCTCAGAGCGGCCCGTCGCAATTCGGTCGCAATCGAGATGCCTGGGGCAATTGGTTCGGCGAGCAGAACAGTTTTCCGTTGTGGCATTATGTGCTGGAAGATCCGTACATCCGCCGCAACTCTCATTTCGCTCCGCCGGATCCGCGGCAGTTGCTGACGCCTGCGAATCCGCCGGTCTATGCCGCGGCTCCTCCGGAAAAGCGGTTCCACAGCTTTGAGCAGTCTGGACGGTACACGTCCGCGTGCTCTGGGATGGTGTATCTGGATGATCTGTTATTTGGTGACGATCAGTCACGTCGTGCTGCAGAAAGCGCTTCGAAGTCCCCTCTCCCCCGCGGCGGGGGAGAGGGCCAGGGTGAGGGGGTTGCGGCTTTGGCTGTGAACGCTGCAGAACAGACGGCTCCCTCATCTCCCGGCGCGCCAGGATCGGCCACCTTCTCCCCCGGCGCGGGGGAGAAGGGACTTGGAACGCAACACGCATTCACCTGCGAGCCGTTCAGCAATCTTGTCCAGCATAACCTGCTCATCGACGACGGCGTCAGTTTTCGACTGGAACGTGATCCTGCCGAAACTGATACGACGGACTTTTTTGCATCCGAAGACCGCTGGTGCCGTCCGGTCATGGTCCGCACCGGCCCCGACGGCGCGCTGTGGATAGTGGACATGTACCGCTACATGATTGAGCATCCTCACTGGTTGCCCAAAGAGGGGCAGGATGAACTGCGTCCGTTTTTTCGGTCAGGTGATGATCGAGGCCGCATCTATCGAATCGTTCCGGCGTTGAAAAATGCGTCTGGAACTTTGGAGGAGAATTCCAGTCCTCTTTTTCAACGCATGGATCAGCTCGGCGCGGATGAACTTGTCGCGGCATTGGAGAGCCCCAACGGCTGGCAGCGCGACACTGCTCAGCGGCTAATGGTGACGGCGCAGGATAACTCTGTCGTTGACGGGCTTGAGCGACTGGTTCAAACGAGCCAGCAACCACTGGCACGACTGCACGCGATGTGTACGCTCGATGGTCTGCGTGCATTGTCGCGGAAGATTGTGGAAATCGCTCTGAAGGATGCTCATCCGGGTGTCCGGCGCCAGGCCGTTC
>JANNGQ010000258.1:0-6083 GCA_031403975.1 Planctomycetota bacterium | reverse complement strand
AGAGCAGAATCTGGACTCCGTCGGAGCCGTCAAATCGTGTACTCGGGCCGGCACGGGATGCGGCGGATGCATGCCGCTGGTGACGGATTTGTTTCAGGCGCAGATGAAGGCGGCCGGCAAGGTCGTTCACAATCATCTGTGTGAACACTTCGAATACTCACGCACCGAGCTGTTTGCGATCATCAAAGCAAAGCAGTTCAGGTCATTTGCTGAAGTGCTGCATCACACTGGCACACGCGGCAACGGCTGTGAAGTCTGCAAACCGGCGGTGGCGTCGATTTTGGCCGGTCTCTGGAATGACTATATCCTGCAGCCTGCCCATCAGACTCTGCAGGACAGCAACGACCGATTCCTCGCCAATATCCAGCGCGACGGAACGTACTCCGTCGTGCCGCGAGTTCCCGGTGGCGAAATCACGCCCGACAAACTCATCGTTCTGGGAGTCGTCGCGAAGAAGTACAACCTCTACACGAAAATCACCGGCGGTCAGCGAGTCGACCTGTTCGGGGCGAAGGTGCAGGATCTTCCGTCGATCTGGGAGGAGTTGATCAACGCCGGTTTTGAGAGTGGCCATGCCTACGGGAAGGCTCTGCGAACTGTCAAAAGCTGCGTCGGTTCCACCTGGTGTCGCTACGGCGTGCAGGACTCCGTCGGTTGCGCGATTCGTGTCGAGAATCGTTACAAAGGAATCCGCGCGCCGCATAAAGTCAAGATGGCGGTCTCCGGATGCACCCGCGAATGCGCGGAGGCTCAAAGCAAAGACGTCGGCCTGATTGCCACTGAGCACGGTTACAACCTCTACGTTTGCGGCAACGGTGGCGCGAAGCCCAGACATGCAGAATTGCTGGCAGCGGATATCGATGAAGACACGGCGATCCGTTACATCGATCGCTTCTTTATGTACTACATGATGTCTGCAGAAAGGCTGATGCGTACGTCGGTCTGGTGCGAGAAGCTCGAGGGCGGCATCGACCACATCCGCGACGTCGTTGTTCAGGACAAGCTGGGCATCGCCGCTGAGCTGGAAGACATGATGCAGCACCTGGTCAACACTTATCAGTGTGAATGGAAGACCACCGTGCAGGACCCGCAGAAGGTGAAGTGGTTCCGCCAGTTCGCAAACAGCGATGACACAGAATCATGCATCGAGATTGTGACCGAGCGCGGCCAGCAGCGTCCGGCTGACTGGCCGGGGGAATTTGTGTCGCTCAGTCAGTTCCAGCAGTTGGTGCAGAAACAGGCCCAGCTTGAAGACTCGCATGCCGCGGAGCTGACTGCGACCGAATGGGTCGACGTGGGCCGCATCAGTGACTTTCCGAGCGATGGCGGCGCGACAATCAAACGGGGCAAAGTCCAGATCGCTGTCTTCAACTTCGCGAGCCGTGGCGAATGGTATGCATCTCAGAATATGTGCCCTCATCGTAAGGCCTTTGTGCTTTCCCGCGGAATGCTGGGCGATGCATCGGGGACGCCCAAAGTTGCCTGTCCGATGCACAAGAAGACGTTTTCATTGGAAGACGGTGGCTCGCTGCAGGGTGAGGACTACAACATCCGGACGTTCCCGGTGCGGATCGCCGGAGATCGAGTGCTGCTCGAATTGCCTCCGGCGCACCTGCTGGACGAAATGCTGGCGACGGAGACCACCTGCCAGCTGGCGACGTTGTGCGATTCTCCCGGCAGTCGTGAGGCGGTCCATGCATGAGTGATCGAGGAACAGGCCGCTCGACTGTTTTCCGGCGCTTTCTGCCGTACTGATTTCTGCCCTGTCCCCTCTCCCCTGATTCGGGGGCGAGGGTTAGGGTGAGGGGGCTTCTTTTGCTTTTTACTTTGCTTTAGTTTTGATCAAAAAACGAACCCCCTCATCCGGCCTATCGGCCACCTTCTCCCCCTGGAATGGGGAGAAGGGACAGTTGACGCCCAGAGCCTGCATGATGTTGTTCCCGAAACCCACGTGATGTCCTCCACACGCGCAAATCCCGAAACAGGCAGTGCAGAACTGCGGAGATCCGAACCGATTCATCCGTCGGATCTGATTGCACGCCTGCTGGACGAACAGTCGGAGATCACCGCGGTCGAGCAGTTTTCATCGTGGCACAAGACGGCGACCGAGCCTGCACAGGCCAGGTACTATCGGGATCTGCTTCCGACAGCTCCGCCGGGGCCAGGACAACAGATGGCATTTCAGGTGGATCTTGATCAGTGTTCCGGGTGCAAAGCCTGCGTTGTCGCCTGTCATTCGTTGAACGGGCTGGACAAGGGGGAATCGTTTCGTGACGTTGGACTGCTGCTCGGCACCGACAATGGACGTCCGCTGTTTCAGCATGTGACAACCGCTTGTCATCACTGTGTTGATCCCGGCTGCCTGAATGCCTGTCCGGTCAATGCCTACGAAAAAGATCCGATCACGGGCATCGTCCGGCATCTGGATGATCAATGCTTCGGCTGCCAGTACTGCACACTGGCCTGTCCCTATGAAGTCCCGAAATATCACGCTGCGAAGGGAATCGTCCGCAAGTGCGACATGTGCAGTCAGCGGCTGGCGACGGGAGAGGCTCCAGCCTGCGTTCAGGCGTGTCCGCACCAGGCCATCAGCATTCAGGTCGTTGATATCGCTGAACTTCGGAACGCTGCAACGGCAGTCCCGTTTCTGGCAGATGCTCCCGATCCCTGTATCACAATTCCTTCGACTCAGTTTGTCGGTTCGGCCGCTGCAAATGAATCTCTCCGGTCCGGTTCGTATGAACTACGGCCTTTGGAACATGCCCATCTGCCGTTGATTCTGCTGCTGGTTCTGAGTCAGATCTCGGTCGGAATCACGCTGCTTGTTGCCTCGCTGACCATCATCGACGAAACACTGTTGGGGGATGCGACGCGAACGATACTGCTCTCTGCGGCAGGTCTGATTGCCGTCGTTTCCGCCGGCGCCAGTACCTTGCATCTGGGGCGTCCGCAGTTTGCGTTTCGGGCCGTCATCGGCATCCGGCATTCCTGGCTCAGCCGCGAGATCGTGGCCTTCGGTGCCTACATTCCGCTCAGCATTCTCTGTGCGGCCTTGTCGTATGCGGATTCATTCATCCTGATACCGGCGCTGGTATCTGCCGTTTGCCTCGGAGTCACCGGAATTGTTGCGTCCGTGATGATTTACCATGTGACTCGCCGCCCGTTCTGGAACGCCGCAAGATCCGGTCCTGCGTTTGCCGCCGGCAGTCTCGCGATCGGCTCACTGTTTTGTATCGTCGCCGTTCTGATCGAGCGCGGGCCGATTCTCGGCAGTACGGTCTGGCTTCTGTCAGCCCTGGTTGCAGTCTGCCTGACGATCAAATGCTGGCAGATTCGACAAGCGGGCAGATGGACTGCGGACGAGACGCACTCACTTCGATGTCTTACTGAAACGACTGCACTGCTGTGCGGCAGATTGCGGTTCGTGATTCTGCTGCAGGTGTTGAGTCTGTGGACAGCGATGATCATGACGACTCTCACAAGCTTACGGTCTCCGGGTGCAGAGGCCGCTCGGCTCGCCATGTTTGCTCTGGCGGCAGCGATACTGGCAGAGCTCACCGAGCGATTCCTGTTCTTCCGCGCGGTGACTTCATTGCGGATGCCGGGAGTGCGCAAGTCGTGACTCCGCAGTTGAACATTCTGCAGCGCGTAATTGAATTGCTGCCGAAGTCGCTCCGTCGTCTGGTACACAATTCCGGTGGCCGGCTCACACGGGAACTGTTACTGAACCCGGCAGTATTCGGACTTCCGCGGCGAGTCGATTCACACCGTCCCGATGCCATTGTCAAATCCGTGTGCGGATACTGTTCGACTGGCTGCAACCTGTCGATCCATCTCCAAGACGGTGAGGCGGTTTCACTCAGTCCCGACACGGATTATCCCGTCAACCTTGGCATGGCGTGCCCGAAGGGATGGCAAGCGCTGGACGTGCTCGATGCCGCTGATCGAGCGACTGAGCCGTTGTTTCGACCTCGGAAGGGAGGACGACTTCAGCCGCTCGAATGGCACAATGCTCTGGAGGTCTTCTGTCGACGGTTTAAGGGCATTCAGCAGCGGCATGGAAGCGAGTCCGTCGCGTTCCTCGGCACCGGACAGATCCCGACAGAAGAACTGGCGTTTCTTGGGTCACTGGCCAAATTCGGCATGGGAATGCGCCACGGAGACGGCAATACGCGACAGTGCATGGCAACCTCCGCGGTCGCGCATAAAGAATCGTTCGGTTTCGACGCGCCACCATTTACATACGCCGACTTCGAAGAATCGGATGTGCTGGTTTTCATCGGTGCAAACCCCTGCATCGCGCATCCGATCCTCTGGGAACGAGTCACCCGGAATCGGCACCAGCCGGAAATCATTGTCATCGATCCGCGCCTGACGGAAACGGCGATGCAGGCAACTCTGCATGTGCCGCTGAAACCCAAGGGTGATCTGATTCTGCTGTACGGATTGGCCCGCGAGCTGATTCAGAACGATTGGATCGATCGTGAATATATCGCCGCCCATACGAACGGGTTTCAGGACTTCGCCGCCTTCGTCGCAGCGTTTACAGAAGAGACGGTCGAGGCTGCATCGGGCGTGAACGCTGATCTTCAGAAGCGTCTGGCGGAGATCATTCACGATGGGCAGCGAGTCTCATTCTGGTGGACGATGGGTGTCAATCAGAGCCATGAAGGCGTCCGCACGGCTCAGGCCATCATTAACCTCGCACTGATAACCGGCAACATCGGCCGACCGGGGACCGGCGCGAATTCGATCACCGGCCAGTGCAACGCGATGGGTTCGCGGCTGTTCAGCAATACCACGAACCTGCTCGGCGGTCGCGATTTTTCAAACCCAGCCCATCGACAAACGGTCGCCGACATTCTGAAAATTCCGGAAGCAAACATTCCGCAGCAGGGCAGCTGGGCCTACAACGAAATCATCGAAGGCATCCGATCCGGAGCCATCCGCGGACTGTGGATCGTCGCGACGAACACCGCTCATTCGTGGATCAATCAGTCCGATGTCCGTGAACTGCTGAAGTCGCTCGACTTCCTTGTCGTCCAGGATATGTATTGTTCTACGGAAACGGCCGAGCTTGCGGATCTTGTGCTCCCTGCCGCAGGTTGGGGTGAAAAGGACGGCACGTTCATCAACTCCGAACGCCGTCTCGGAGTACTGCGATCTGTGAAGAAGGCTCCCGGACAGGCACTGACTGATTTCCGAATCTTCCGGCTGATCGCCGAATCCTGGGGCTGCGGCGACCTGTTCCGGGACTGGACGAGCCCGGAAGCCGTCTTTGAGAAGCTCAAACAGCTTTCATCCGGTCAGCCCTGCGACATCACCGGTATCACTAACTATGCGATGCTCGACAAGTTCGGCGGCATCCAATGGCCGTGTACTCTGGAAACCGCTGCGGAGCTGCGGGGGAGTACCGCATCAAGTCCCTTCTCCCCCTTCCAGGGGGAGAAGGTGGCCGATAGGCCGGATGAGGGGGTCCGCGGCGGGATCGAACAGGATGCAAGTTCAAACGCCAACGAACGCCGACTCTTCTCCGACGGTCACTTCTATCACGCCGACGGACGCGCGAGATTCCTTTTCGAAGCGCCTCGTCCCGTCACAGAACCGACAGACGATGAATACCCGCTGACATTGCTCACCGGTCGTGGGACGGCCTCACAGTGGCACACGCAGACGCGCACGAGCAAGTCGGCGATTCTGAGAAAGCTGTACCCGCATGATCCGTACGTCGAGATCAGTCTGGCGGATGCGAAGGATCTTGGTATTTCTGACGGTGAACAGGTCAATCTGCAGTCCCGACGAGGCGGCATTATGCTTCGCGCCGTTATCACGCCGACAGTCGTTTCCGGGCAAGTGTTCGCTCCGATGCACTATTCCGTCGTGAATCAGCTGACGCATCCGACGTTTGATCCCTATTCGAAGCAGCCGAGTTACAAGGCCTGCGCGGTGCGAGTGTCGGCTGTGCCAGTCGGATCGAACTCCAGAAAGGATTGATGACAGCGAAAGGCGAAGTGGATTCCTCAGCGAATCTCTGTCAGGTCTTCACATAGTCCACACAGCACAAGGTCAAATACCCTTCGCAT
>JANNGQ010000257.1:0-3451 GCA_031403975.1 Planctomycetota bacterium | reverse complement strand
GTCGTGCCAACGGATTCTGAGTCAGTCAATCCGTCTGCAGAATCCCCAGGCACAAATCCGGTTGATGCTTTCATCCGACGCCAGCTGCAGCAGCGGCAACTGCAGGCTCTGCCGGAGGCGGCCAGACATGTTCAGCTGCGGCGCGTCTATCTGGATCTCATCGGACTCCCGCCGACTGCGGAGCAACTGGCGGCTTTTCTGAACGACACGACTCCGGACGCATGGGAAACCGTCGTGGATGAATTGCTGGGCAGCAAACAGTACGGCGAGCGCTGGGGTCGGCACTGGATGGATGTCTGGCGCTACAGTGACTGGGACGGATACGGGGCTGAAGTTCGTGAGAGCCAGCCGCATATCTGGCGATGGCGCGACTGGATTATTGAATCGCTCAACGATGACAAACCCTACGACCGCATGATCGTGGAAATGCTCGCCGCTGACGAAGCCGCTCCGGATGACGCTCAGGCACTGCGAGCCACCGGCTTCCTTGTCCGCAACTGGTACAAGTTCAACCGCAACACCTGGATCGACAATACCATCGAGCACACCGGCAAAGCGTTCATGGGAGTCACCTTCAACTGTGCCCGATGTCATGATCACATGTACGATCCGTTGGCTCAGTCTGAGTATTATCAACTGCGAGCTTTTTTTGAACCGCACGATGTCCGGACGGATCGAGTTCCCGGGCAGAGTGATGTCACCAAAGATGGTACGGTGCGAGTCTTCGATGCCAACGCGTCGACTCCCACGCTGCTGTTTATTCGCGGCAACGAAAAGAGCCCGCTGAAGGACAAACCATTGTCGCCGCGCGTCCCGGCAGTGTTCAGTCAGACGGAGCTGGCGATCCAGCCCGTCGAATTGCCTGCGACGGCTTATTACCCGGGCTTGCAGAGTTTCGTCGGGGATGAGTCTGTCGCGGCGGCAGTCGCGGAATTCCAGTCGGCATCCAACGGCTGCACCGCAGCGCAGCAGGCTCTTGAGAACGCTCGATCACAATTGCTCGCATTTCAGAGTGCTTCGGGCAATGCACCTCCGAAGACTCCGGTGCTGGTCGATGATTTTTCCATCGCTCGCCCGGAGGTCTGGGACAACGGAGTCGGCGACTGGCAGTATCAGAATGGGCACGTCGTGCAACTCGACCCGGCTGACACGATGTGCAGTCTGAAATCGGTTCAATCGCATCCTTCAGACTTTGTCGCTCGACTGAAGTTCCGAATCACCGGCGGCGACACGTACAAGTCCGCAGGCTTCGCTTTCGATGCGAAGGACGAGCAGAACTTCTCGTTCATTTATGCCAGTGCCGGAGATTCGAAGCTCCAGGTGGCTCACCGTGTCGCAGGAACCGATCAATATCCGTCCTCCGGAATGAAGCCGCTGGGCATTGAACTTGATCGCGATCTTGAGCTGCAGATCAATGTCCACGGCCAGCAGGTCGACGTTGCCGTGAACGGTGAACTTAGATTGACGTACACGTTGCCGAATCCTCGACCAGCCGAAGGCCACTTTCACATCTGGACTTATGATGCAACCGCTGTGTTTCGATCACTGGAAATCACCGACGGACTTGAGTTGAGTGAAGCCGGTCTGACAGCGGTCATACAGCAGGCAGAATCAGCGGCAAGGCTGGCGGAAAAGAGGCTGGCCGTTGCGGCGGCTGCCCAGGATTTTGCCAAAGCCCGGATTGCCGCTGATCGGGCGAATTATGCGAGTTCACCGTCAGTTGACGCGAAAGATCTTTCGCTCGCGGCCGGAATGGCCGAGCGTGTCCTGAGCCTGCATCAGGAAGAACTCAAGCTGCTGACCGCAGAAAATCTACTGGCAACCGCCAGGGCCGCGTTGCCCGCTGCCGAAGCCCCTGCTGACGAACAGAAAACAAAGGCTGTCACCGACGCCGAGGCTGCAATTACGGCGGCAAGGACCGCTGTCGAAGCCGCTCAGAAGGCCGTCGCGGAACCGTTTGAGGCGTACACTCGGATCACACCCGTGTACCCGGCAAGCAGTACCGGGCGTCGACTGGCGCTGTCCCGCTGGATCGCCAGTCGCGACAATCCATTGACTGCGCGAGTCGCCGTCAACCACATCTGGATGCGTCACTTCCATCAGCCGCTGGTTCCGACTGTTTTTGATTTCGGCATGAACGGTAAGCCAGCATCACATCCGGAACTGCTGGATTGGCTGGCCTGCGAGTTGATGGACAACGGCTGGAAAATGAAGCCGCTGCATCGATTGATCGTTACCAGCGGCGCATATCGAATGCAGTCCATACCTTCCGCGACGAGCCTCGGAATCGCGTCGGTCAACGCTGCTGCAGATTCTGACAATCGAATGCTCTGGAGACAGAATAGTCACCGCATGGAGGCGGAAGTTGTTCGCGACGCAGTCTTGCATGTGGCCGGTCAGCTGGACTTAACAATGTCGGGTCCCGATCTGGACCCGAATGACGGGCAGACGCCGGCTCGTCGCAGTGTTTACTTTCGCACGTCCAAAGAAAAGAAAATGACATTCCTGTCAACATTCGACCGGCCAAATCCTGTCGAGTGTTATCAGCGTGCGGAAAGCATTTCACCGCAGCAATCGCTGGCCATGAGCAACAGTCCGCTGACACTGACTCAAAGCCGCATTGCCGCGGCGAAACTGAGCGAGCAGATTGCTGAGGTTCCTCCGGAATCCGCTCCGGGAGAGTTCGTGATCATGGCGTTCCGGCGCATCCTTTCGCGCGATCCGACAGAAGCTGAGCAGATCGAATGCGCTCGGTTTCTCCACGAGCAGTCCGAACGATTTGCCTCGGGAAGCAACCGCTCCGCTTTCCCTGGCAGCTCGGACAACTCTGTGAAACCGTCGCCGGATGCATCTCAGAGGGCTCGTGAGAATCTTGTGCATGTGCTGTTCAACCACAATGATTTCGTCACAGTCCGATAAAGCCCCACAATGCGATGCGTGTCTCGGTGCGTATCAGGACCCTTTCCTGAGGCTCTCGTTTCGGCACCGGGAACAAGTCGGAATTCTGGAGTGATGCGTGCAGAACATCGAAACTCACGTCGCATGTCCCGGTTGCGGATGTCTGTGCGACGATATCTCACTGACATTCGAAGCGCAGCGAATTGTGGGCTTCGAGCCGCAGTGTGCGATGGGCGAACGGTGGTTCCGCCATCATTCCGATGTCACTCAGCCAGTTGCGGAACGCGACGGCGCTGCGACTGACTACGACACTGCGGTTCGCCATGCAATCGCGTTGCTGGAACAGGCTGATTATCCGCTGATCTATGGGTTGTCCCGCAGTTCGAGTCCTGGCCAGCGGGCTGCGGTCGCCCTGGCGGATCGCATTGGAGCCGTGATTGACACAACCGCTTCGATGTGTCACGGACCTTCGATCATGGCGCTGCAGGAAGTCGGAGAAGTGACTTGCACTCTCGTCCATGCTCGAAAGTAGTAATCGATCCCCGGAAGCCAG
>JANNGQ010000256.1:0-4893 GCA_031403975.1 Planctomycetota bacterium | reverse complement strand
ACAACGGCCGTGTTTTTGCGAATTCGTGGTGCCCCCTCTGTCTTCAACGCTCAAACCTGCCGAATCAAAGTCTGGCAGGGAGTGGTCCAGGCACCAGTCTCGGCCCAATCTATACCTCGCGCGGCCAGAAATGAGACATTTCGTTGTAGCCGAAGTCGTGAGACTTCGGGCTGAATAACCAGCCAGCCTCCGAATTCTCACGAATCCGGCTACAAGTCAATCAGAGCCGCGCGAAGTATAGTTCCACTGTCCCAAGTTCTCCTTGACGACCCCATCCATCTCGGGGACTGTCGTTTTAATAGTGGGGCAGGCTTTTAGCCTGCCTCGTTGATTCAAAAACATATGCGTTTTTTTCAAGTCCAGGCAGGCTGGAAAGCCTGCCCCACTAAGTATCGCGACTAAACCGACACTCCCCAGCGCCGTTCGGGGTCGAATGTGGGACAGTCTCGCTAGACTATTGCTACTTTGCTCACGAATACCGGACACTTGCCGACCCTTCTGCTACTCGGGACACTCTGCGGCAAACTCGACGATCGGTCAGGAATCTGGTCCAGCCGCTGTCGGTCTTGCCCTCCTGCCTTCCGGAGTCCAGCCCATGCCGCGCCGTCCCGGTGTTGATCGTCGTTCGTTTCTTGGCAGTTCATCAGCCTTCGCGGCAGCGCTATTTGTCGGTGGCCCGGCATGGGCGGCGCATCGGCAGGAAAAACTGCGGATCGCTGTGATCGGCTGCGGTGGTCGTGGCGGAAGCAATCTGCAGTCCGTTTCATCCGAACACATCGCGGCACTCTGCGATGTGAACCGCGGCAACCTCAACCGCGCTGCGGAAACGCATGCACAGGCCCGGAAGGAAACGGACTTTCGCCGCATCTTTGATCATGCCGACGAGTTCGATGCCGTCGTCGTCAGCACGTGTGAACACACTCATGCGTTTGCCACTCTGCCCGCACTTCAGCTGGGAAAGCATGTCTATTGCGAAAAGCCGCTGACGCACAGCATCTCCGAGGCTCGCATTATCCGCGAAGCCGCCGCCAGCGCCGGCGTAGCGACTCAGATGGGAACTCAGATTCACGCTGAAAACAACTATCGTCGAGTCGTCGAACTGATTCAGACGGGCGCGATCGGAAACGTGTCAGAAGTCCATGTCTGGGTCGGACGAGCCTGGGGATGGCAGTCAGAAGAGGAAGCCAAAGCTCACGGAGACATCGTGTTCGTCCAGCAGCGCCCTTCAACCGTCGATCCCATTCCTGAAGAACTCGACTGGGATCTGTGGCTCGGCCCGGCTCCGGCACGTCCGTACAACAGCGTGTATTTCCCCGGGCCAAAATGGTATCGCTGGTGGGACTTCGGCAACGGCACGATGTCCGATCTGGGCAGTCACTGGGTGGACCTCCCGTTCTGGGCTCTGAAGCTGAAGGCACCTGCGACGGTGGAGGCTTTCGGTGCTCCGGCGAACGTTGAAATCGCTCCGGCGTCGATGCATGTCCGCTATGAATACACAGCGGATGGTGATCAGCCGGGTCTGTCGCTGACATGGTATCAGGGAACTCATAAACCCGGGATTCTGACGGAAGGCAGGATTCCGGCCTGGGACTCCGGGGTCCTCTTTATCGGCGACAAGGGCATGCTGCTCTCGGACTATTCAAAGCACGTCTTATTGCCTGAAGAGTCGTTCAAAGACTTCAAGCCGCCGGAACCCTTCATCCCGGCTTCACGAGGACATCATCAGGAGTGGATTCACGCCTGCAAGACCGGTGAACCGACGACTTGCAACTTTGAGTACGCCGGCTGGCTGACCGAGGCCAATCATCTCGGGAACGTCGCGTATCGAGTCGGCAGGAAACTCGAATGGAACGCGCTCGAAATGAGGGCCACAAACGCGCCCGAGGCCGATCCGTTCATTAAACGCGAATATCGCAAGGGCTGGGAACTCGTATAGCCGCCTGGTGATCGGCGGAATCGGCGTCTCTGCAGAGACTTTCGGCAGCGAGCTGTCGATTGTTCCCTGGATCCGCGAAAACCGAGGCGCGTAATCGTGTTAAGGTTTTCCGGTCACGGAAGTCTTACCGATCATGACGAGTAACCCACGGTCTGTCGCGGGCAGGGTACGATCGGACGTCAATCGGAAACCGGCGGAAACTGCGCCAGCATTTTCTCGCCGGAGGCAAAGGGCTTTGTCATGTGGAATTGGCGTGCGAAGAAGAGTCGGAACCGGAACGCTCAGTCGGCTTCCGTCCATGAGAGCATCCAGCACCTCGAAGTCCGCTCACTGCTGGCCGGCAACGTTGTCGCCAGTCTCAACGGCAATCATCTGACAGTCATAGGCGACGGTGCGGACAACGTGCTTGAGATCGCCGTCTTCGAAAACAATGTGCATTTGCGGGGCCTGAACAATACGACGGTGAACGGCGGCACCGGATTCTTTTCCGTTGCGGCGAACACAGATACGGTCACCGGCAACGTGATGATTGCCGGCGGTGCCGGTAACGATACAGTGACCTTCGCGCGGAATGTCAAACTCGGCGGTCATGTCAATGTTTTCGGCGGCAGCGGCAATGACACAATGAACGCGACTCGGGCTACGTTTCAGCTCAACGCAGGGTTTCATGGCAACGATGGAAATGACACTTTCAGTCTGCAGGACTCCACCGTCACCGGCGCGCTCGGCATCAGGGGCCAGCAGGGCGACGATCTGGTCAGCCTGACCAACATGACTCTTTCCGGCATCGCTCTGATCAGGAGCGCCAGCGGAGACGACGGGGTTGCTCTGAACAACGTCACGGCAGCCTCTGCCATCGGTATCTCGACCGGTCTTGGCGAGGACGATGTCGCGATCCGCAACTCGACCATTGCCGGAGCTGTCGGAATCCGGACTCGTGCCAATGAAGATGTCGTGATGCTGGATGACAACACATTCGGCAGCGTCGTCAGCGTCAATACAGGCCGAAACAATGACACTGTGATGATTCGCGACACGAATACGTTTAACGGGCCGCTCCGCATTCATGGCGGGGACAGCCGCAGGGACGGAGCTGCGGACGGTGATGCTGTCGAAATTGGCACGGCCAGCATCTTCAATGGCGGACGCCGGATCCGCAGCGAAGAAGAGACCACCGCCTCTCTCACTGCAGGCAACCGTATCGACGCAGCCACGACCGGTCTGCTTGCCAGGGCGACTGCCGCCGATACAGCGGCCAACAATCGGATCGCCTCACTGACAGCAACGGCCTCGACCACGTTGCCCTCTCATTCCGAACTGTCGACGGGCGGAGTCCTCATCAGCAGGGACGCCGGCATTATTGTCAGCGGCACGACAACGCCCGGCGCGATCGTAAACCTCGACACGGATGACGACGGTGCCTTCGACGATGGTACGGCGGTCGCGGACGCCAACGGTCAGTATTCGGCGAATGTCACACTCACCCGTCGCGATCTCTATTCCGGCGGTGTCGCCAACGACCAGCTGACCGGACTTCAGACGATCAAACTGAGGTCCACAGCGACCGGCGTCAACTCGTCGGATGCATCCGTGAAGGTCGACTTCGTGCAGAATTCTGTCGTGCGCTTTACATCGAATCTGGGAACCTACGAAGTCGAACTGTTCGACTCGGTGGCACTGACGACTGTCAACAACTTCCTGAATTATTCGGGTCGGTACTCGAATTCGATCATTCACCGGTCCGTCGACAACTTTGTGATTCAGGGCGGCGGATTTACGATCAACAATGGAGTGATTGACGATGTGACTACGGACGCCGCCATCCAGAATCAATTCGACGCAGCTCGGACGAATATCCGCGGAACACTTTCGATGGCTCAGCTCTCCGGAGACATTAACAGCGGAACCAGTCAGTGGTTCGTCAACCTCGCAGCGAACACCACACTGGACGCTGCGACCACGCGCCACACCGTCTTCGGCCGCATCATCGGGAACGGGATGACAGTGGTCGATGTCATCGCGGCCCTGACTCAGTTCGATGTGTCATCTCAGTCCGGTGTCAGTGCTTTGAACGAAGTCCCGCTGAGGGAACCCTTCACCGGATTCACGCGGACACTGACCGGAACCGTGTCAACGACTGCAGGCAGCACCACAATTACGGGCGTCGGTACAAACTTCACGACGGAACTCACTTCGGCACTTGGCAACCCCGGAGGCTCCCGATCGCGGATCGAAATCAACGGTCAGACGTTCCTCGTGAGCAGTATCACCGATGATACAACTCTGACCGTGTCGTCCGCACCAGCGACAACTCTGTCGGCTCAGGCTGCCAAAACGGATCAGTTTGTCGACGATAATTTCGTCAGGTTTACGTCGATCGCGGAAATTCTGGACGGGGTCTGATGATTCGCAGACGTCAGCTGCCGGCCAGATAGATTTCCAGTGCTCTGCGGTTGGATTCAAACGCCATGCGGCGGACTTCCTTCTTCCCCGGATGACAAAAGAGCCAGGCATCGATTTCTCCCGGCTGAGTTTTCATTCCGTCGAACGATTCCACCTCGGCCACAAAGAATATGTCGGTGACCGGCAGCACAAAGCCGTGAAAAATGTACTGATTCGGAAATGAGACGAGATACTTCTGAGCAATCACCTTCAGGCTGACCTCTTCCATCACTTCACGGGCCAGTGCCTGCTCGACCGTTTCCCCGACGTCGACGAATCCGCCGGGCAGCCCGAACTTCCCCTTGCCCGGATCTTTGGCCCGGATCAGCAGCAGCACTTGCCCGGACGGATTCGTGATGATGGAACCGACGGCGGACACCGGTGCGAAGAAGTGAGTAAACCCGCACGAATCACATCGAAACGGATTTCGCCCTTTCCTGGATGCAGCGTCTCCGCACTTCGGGCAGAACTTCCACGACTTACGGACTGGTTGAGCTGCCAAAACGAGGGATTTG
>JANNGQ010000255.1:0-7472 GCA_031403975.1 Planctomycetota bacterium | reverse complement strand
CCGATGTTTTCGATGAACAGAAAATCATAGGGCTGCTGCGGAAGGCGAGCCAGACCCTGCTGAACCAGTGAGAGTTCCAGATGGCAAGCGCCGCCAGTTGTCAACTGCTCCACCGGAACATACGGCCGGAGACGCTCGGCATCCCGATCAGTCGCAAGATCGCCAACCAGGACTCCCATGCGGAATCGCGAATTCCAATACCGTGCAGTGGCCTGCAGAAGGCTCGTCTTGCCGGCTCCCGGAGATGACACAAGGTTGACAACGAATGTTGACTGTCTGGTGAAGGAATCGCGTTGCTCCGAAGCGAGTTGCTTCTTATCAGCCAGGATATCGCGATTGACTGTGAGCGTTGTTGTTGGCACTCGGAATGTCCTGTTCATACGGCATAGGCCGACAACGAATCATGCACCTGCATTTTTACATTCAACAGTTGACATGTGTCTCCGCGGAGTACCTGCAATGATGTGGAACCGCACTGAAGACAGACAAATCGAAAGTTCTGAAGCTGCGACTCGGTGTGGCAGTCCCTGCACACAACTTCAAGCTCCACCAGGTGAATCGTTAACGAAGCAGCACGACACGATGTCGTTGTTTTGAGTCGTTCGAAGGCAGACTGAACCAGCATCGGTTCCACTCCGCTGAGCGGCCCGACTTCCACGTCGATTTCTTCGATTGCGACAGCCTGGTGCCGGCTTGCCAGATCTTCCACCTGTCGCAACAGAGATCGTATCAGGGATTCTTCATGCATGGCGCAATCGTCGACAAGGATGACCTCAGACCAATGAAGACGCAGGCACAATATGCAATCTCAGTTCGGAGGCGATCTCAGCGACGGCCAATTCAACTGTCTTCCGGGTTTCTTCGCTCATCGCAGATCCTGGCTGAAAGCTGGAGCCTTCGATCGCCCAGATCGTGATTCGTTTCGGCATCGGCCCGGTCTCCATTGCCAGCCGCAGCACGTCAGGCAGTCCGAAGTCATGAGTGCCGCGACTGCGAAGCGCCGGCAGTCCGGCAATTGTCCCGGAATCCGCTGGCTCGCCGGAATTGACCAGCCGGCTGCGATCCCAGGAGAACCGATGCAGTCTCCTGCGATTCTGTGTCGGCTCACAGGCGTCGCAGATGTGCAGTGTGTCGAAATCACCCAGCCAGTCGAGCACATCAAGAGGGATCATGGCTCGGCGCACGACGATCTTGTGATAATCCCGGCAAAGTGTGGTCAGCGTGTCTGCCATCAGCCAGCCGGCCTGATCGTCGCCGTGCGCACTTCCGAGCCCCGCAATGAGTGTCTTCGCTGAGTGGCTCATGGCTGATCTCCGACAGCCGACATTCGGCGATCGACAGTGAGTTTCAGGAAATGGGTCGAGCAGCTGATGCAGGGATCGTAACTTCGGATCAGTCGTTCGCATTCGTCGGCGGTATGCTGGTCGTCCGATCCCATTACGTGCGGAAGCCAGTCGATGAGGTCAAGTTCGATCTGTCGCTGGTTCTGCGAAGTGGGAGGAATGATCTTCGCCAGTTCAACCTTTCCTTCGCCGTTCACCTGATAGCGATGATAGATCAGGCCGCGAGGTGCCTCTGTGGCCGCGCAGCCTTCGCCGTTGCAGTACACGTATGGAATACGGGGTGGCTTGAAAGGTCTATACACACGCAGGATCTCAAGGGCTTCATCGAATGCGTGGATCACTTCAAGACCTCGTGCGATAATCGCTCGGAAAGGGTTGTGGCATGGTATGACAAAGCCGATTTCGTCAGCGACGCGACGAGCTGTCTCACACAGACGATCGCCGTTCAGATTCACCCGCGCCAGAGGGCCGACGTGGTAGCTCGTCCGGTCCGATGTTTTCAGAGAGTGAAGCGCAGTGCTGTGAGCCACATGATGTTCGGCAAACGTGCGTTCATAGTCCGTCACCGCGATGGACAATCCGGATGTCGAAACGACGCGGCCTTCGTTCATCGGATACTCATCCGGATGGCGCAGTGAGACCATTTCGTACGGACGAACAAAATCCGGAAAATCAAATCCGGCAACCCATCGCGTGGCCTCAATCGCCGCCTGCAGCCCCCATTCAAATGAAGGGATCAGCTTCTGCATGTCATCTTTTTTGGGTGCCCGAAAGAATCCGCCGACAGCCACATTGACCGGATGAATGGCTCGGCCTCCCAGAACCTCCAGCAGCTCGTTTCCCTGCTTCTTGAGCATCAGGCCCCGTTTGACTTCCTGAGGAAATCTCGCCGCAAGTTCGATTCCGCTGGCAGCATTGAAGAAATCCGGAGCCTGCAGCAGATGCATGTGCAGGCCATGGCTTTCGATCCATTCGCCACAGTACAGCAATCGCCTCAATCGACGAATCTCGGGACTGACCGATACACCCAGCGCCTGTTCGAGTGCATGGACTGCGCTCATCTGATAGGCGACGGGGCAGATGCCGCAGATGCGGGCTGTGATGTCCGGGACCTCTTCCAGCGGACGACCTCTCAGAAAGGCCTCAAAGAACCTCGGCGGTTCATAAATCGACAGCTGCACATCTTCAATGACATTGCCGTTCAGGCGAATGTGCAGCCCGCCCTCCCCTTCCACACGCGTGAGTGCCTCGACTTTGATGCTGCGCGTTTCGCTCACGGCCCTGCTCCTTCGATTCCGCCTGCTGCAGCCGCCAATGCGGCGACACGATTGGAAGCCTGCCGGAAATCGGGAGCGAAGGCATTGAAATTTCGCAGCAGCGGCAGCAATGATTCGGGAGCCGTCCCGGTGTTCAGAAATTTGTCGGCGAGGCTGTGACAGTTGGATTGGGCGGCCGGGCCGAAGCATCCGTAGCAGCCTCGGTCAAAACTCGGACAAATCGCCCCGCAGCCTGCATGAGTCACAGGGCCGAGACACGGAATTCCCTGAGCCACTTCGACACACACGGTGCCTTTCAGTTTACAATCGAGACAGACGGAATGAGCCGGCAATCGGGGACGCTTTCCATGGACCAGGGCTCCGATCACATGCAGCAGCTGCTGCCGGCTGATCGGACATCCTCGCAGTTCAAAGTCGACTTTGATGTGGTCCGCGATTGCTGTGGATGATGCCAGAGTTGAAATGTACTCAGGCCTTGCATAGACACACCGCAGATAGTCCTCGTGATCGGCCCAGTTCTTCAGCGACTGAATCCCGCCTGCCGTGGCACAGGCCCCGATTGTTACGACGGTTCGGGCACTCCGCCGCACATCGACAATTCGCTGAGCGTCGTGCGAAGTCGTAATCGAGCCCTCGACCAGAGCGATGTCGTACGGACCCGGTGACATGCGACTGCTGGCTTCCGGGAAGTACGCGATCTCCACGGCTTCCGCCACAGCCAGTAATTCGTCTTCGCAGTCCAGCAGAGACAGCTGGCATCCGTCACACGAAGCGAACTTGAACACAGCCAGCCTTGGCCGTTGTGACGGGGCGGAGGCAAGTGTCGTGTCGCCTCCTGCGATCCGTGCCGTGGTGATCTTGTTGGTCACAGGTCGTCCATCCTCAGAATAGAGGCCACACGATCGTAACGAAACACAGGGCCATCCTTGCAGATGAACTGAGGACCAAACTGGCAATGTCCACAGAGGCCGATCGCACAGTTCATGTTGCGTTCCAGTGAAACAAAAAGTAATCCCGGCATGAGGCCCCGTTCCAGTGCGCTCTGGATGACATACCACATCATGATTTCGGGGCCGCATGTCATCAGCATTGTGTTCTTCGGGTCGGGCAGAGGAATCCGATCCGTCAAAGTGGTCACCATTCCAATTTGACCGTGCCATGCCTCATGAGCCCGATCGACGGTGATCTGAACGTCCAAACCCCGGGAACGCCACGCATCATATTCCGAAGCGTAGAGCAGTCCCGAAGCGTCCCGAGCACCAATCAGCAGTGTCAGCCGGCCATAACGATCCCGCCGGGCGAGCAGTTCATGGATGGCTGGTCGCAACGGCGCGAGCCCGATACCGCCGGCCACAAGAACCACGTCGCGTCCTGCACATTCCTGAATCGGCCAGCCGGATCCAAAGGGGCCTCTCAGCCCGATTGAGGAATTCACCGGAAGCGCTGCAAGGGTTCGCGTGACATTGCCAGCCGCGCGAATCGTGTGTGGCAGTGGATTGCATCGGCCGGGATCGCCACTCATCGAGATTGCGATTTCCCCCTGCCCCGGCAGGTACAGCATGTTGAACTGCCCCGGCCGGAATGTGAAGTCGTCGGCGACGGACAGATCTTCAAAGACCAGATCGTAGGTCGCCACGCCCGGTGTTTCCGGCGTTACACGGCGGATTTGCACGGCATGAGCCAGCCAGGGATCCCGAGGACCAGCAGTGGCAGCAGTTGTCACGTGGCCGCCTCCTCGTCGTCCGGACTCTTCGCAGCCGCATTCTCAGTTGACGCACCTTGAGTTGCCCGAATTGCCGCGACCTCCTTCGTCAGGTCAATGCCCACAGGGCACCATGTGATGCAGCGGCCGCATCCGACACAGCCGGACGAACCAAACTGATCCTGCCATGTGGCCAATTTGTGAGTCATCCATTGTCGGTAACGACTCTGAACAGTGTTCCTTGCCGGCCGGCCGTTCATGTTACTGAAATCAATGTTGAAACAAGAATCCCAGCTGCGTTCGCGATCGACATGATCACCAGTCAGATCAGAGACCTCCTTCACTGAGGAACAGAAACACGTTGGGCAGACCATTGTGCAGTTGGTGCATGACAAACACCGATTGGCTGCATCTTCCCACTGCGGATGCCGGAGGTTTTCCATCAGGAGATTTCGGAGTCCGTCAGTGTCCATCTGTTTTGTGACCTGATCGACGGCCTGCTGCCTCGCGGATTCACCTCGCTCAATCAGCTCGGACGTCGCAACTGTGACCGGCAGCCGCTTCACGACTTCGCGGCCGGCGCCGGATCCGACCTCAACCAGAAAGCCCTCAGCGATCTCAGTCAGCGCCAGGTCGAATCCGCTGCTGCAGCGCGGTCCTGTCTTCATTGAGGTACAGAAACAGGTTGGTGCAGCCTGAGTACAGTTGACGGCAACGACAAATGCGGCCGACCGACGTTTCTGGTATGTCGCATCGACATACGGCCCGCCCAGGAACACGCGGTCCTGGATTTTTATCGCTGCCAATTCACACGCCCGGACGCCCAGAAACGCATATCGAGGAGGCTCTGCGTCCGGAGTGCTGTACTTCCAGCCCGTGTCCGTTCGGTCTGATGCTGCGACCATTGTCAAAGGAGGAAACAGATATTTCTTCCACGAATGCGGCCCCACGACATAGCCGAAATACGCCTCATCGCTTCTTCGCTGCAGTCGATATCTGCCGGGCTCCTGAATGTCGGTCCAGCCGACCGGCAAGTCGCTGGCGGAGCGGAGTTCCCCGTAAACAATCGCACCCTGATCCACCGTCGGGCCGACCACTTCGTAACCGTCGGCCATCAGAGTCTGAATCAAAAGATCCAACTGGTCTCGGGGAAGAAAGAGTCCGTGCTCGAACGGTTCTGCAGCTGTGGACGGGGCAGCTTGTTCCGGCGATTCTGAAGGATCCGGCGAAAACGGATGTGTCATGAGTCCGTACCCGTCTCCGAAAACAGATCCAGTAATTGCAGCCGAGTGGATAGCAGCCGTTGTGACAAGACCTGCGCGACACGTTTCATCAGCACATAGCCGAGGTCAACTTCACAGGCACAGAGTTCCTGCAGTCTCTTGCCTGACAGCGCAATCAGTATTGCATCATCCATCGTCGTCGCCGTTGCTGTCATCCTCCCGTCTCCGATCAGTCCCGACCAGCCCACCAGGTCTCCCGGGCCAGTCGTCAGAAATGGCACATCGCCTCGCCCCGGCACGTTCATGGAAAGCCTGACATGTCCGGACGAGATGACGAACACCTCATCTTCCACAGAGCCCTCCTGAAACAGCTTCTTTCCGGCCGGTAACTTGACAAGACGTGCAGCACGGCAGAGACATTGCAACTGGCAGTTGGGAATGCCTTCTGCAAATCGAGTGGCGGATACGACCTTCAGCAGATTGGGCTGATCAGTATTCATCTTCGCTATCCCGACGGGTAATGACGGATTCCTGAAAACTGCTTTCGCAGTTCAACGCGAAAATCAGGGTGAGCAATCGAGATCAGCTGTTCGCCACGCTGACGCAGCGACAATCCGTGCAGATTCACAGCTCCGTACTCTGTGATGATCCAATGAACATGACCGCGTGTTGTCACAACACCTGCCCCTGGTGACAGTTCCGCCACGATGCGTGAAAACTTTCCGCCGCCCGCGGTGGACAACACCGCGATAATCGGAACTCCTCCCGCAGACATTGCCGCACCTCGCATGAAATCCATCTGACCTCCGATACCGGAGTAAATCTGATGCCCCAGCGAATCAGCGCAGACCTGCCCCGTCAGGTCAATCTGAAGAGCGGAATTCACGGCGACCAGCCGGTCGATCTTTCGCAGCAGGTTTGTGTCGTTGGTGATGTCACACGGCAGAAATGCCACTTCAGGATTATCATTGACAAAGTCGAACAGCCGTTTTGATCCGGTGACAAAGCTGGTCACAATCTGACCGGGGTAGATGCGTTTTCGCCGGTTCGTGATGACTCCCGCCTGCACCAGATCCACCACACCATCAGAGAACATTTCCGTGTGGATGCCCAGATCCGTCTTGTTCCCTAATCGAGTCAGGACCGCCGCCGGAATTGCTCCGATTCCTGTCTGAAGCGTGGATCCGTCTTCAATCAGCCGCGCAATCTGCTCGCCGATCGCGGCTTCCGCAGGCGTCTCTTTCGTGACCTCATGTTCATACAGCGGTCGGTCTGTTTCGGTACAGGCAGAAAAAGCGCTGAGCGGAACGGTGCTGTATCCATGCGTTCGCGGTACTTGCCGATTGATCTCTGCGATGAGCATAGGGGCACTGTCCGCCGCCGAACGGGCTGCGTCGACCGACGTCCCCAGGGAACAGAACCCATGACGGTCCGGCGGCGACACTTGTAACAGTGCGGCATCCAGCCGAATGTACCCGTCACGGAATAGGGCCGGGATATCCGACAAAAACACCGGGATGAAGTCGGCCAGTCCTTCCTGCACCGCACGGCGAGCCGGCCGACCGGTGAACAGTGAAATGGAAGTCATCCGATCGTGACATGCAGGTTCAAGAAACGGCGCAGGGCCTTCCGTATGCATGTGGAACAGTCTGAGTCCGGTCAGGTCATTCCGTCGGCACATCGCTTCCAGCAGCGGCGTCGGCGTAGCGGCGGCGCCGTGAACGAAGATGTTCATCCCGGACTGCAGCCCGGCCACGGCCTCATCTGCAGAGACTGGTCTTTTCCGTTCACAACTCAAACGATTCTCCCATCAGGTTATGTGCCAATTCAAGGCAGCCGCTAAGCGCCAGCAACACACGAAGCAGACTCCACTTCGCTTCGCTGTAGATTATCGCTGACGATCTGTGCGCCATGGACGTAAATGCAG
>JANNGQ010000254.1:0-3522 GCA_031403975.1 Planctomycetota bacterium | reverse complement strand
ATCATGGGATTCAGCATCGACTTCTTCAGGTTTCGTACGTCGTCCAGCAGCATGACAAACTCCTATTGCTTTGTGAAAACTTGACGGACCAACCACGGAACTGCACTCTGTGAGGACATTGTACCCTACGCACTAATCTTGTCGCATTCAGGACAGGTTTTCAATCGTCCGCCATCGCTGGGATCGAACGGGAATGTCGAACCCTTTGAGTCACTGTGCTTCGGCGGTTTCTGCCGGTAGTACATCACTCGTCTCAAACCGGAATTCCTGACTGTACCGGCTGTTTCGTTTTTGCCGATCAAGGAACGGGGTGTTGCTCCTGGGCGGTGGCAATTTGATTGGGGCGAAGAGCATGGATGTGCAGACGGTTGATCAGGCGAACGGCGGCATGAAGCGGCGGCTGGGACGAGGCCTCAATGCGCTGCTTGGGGGCGGTGACGATTCGACCGGTCAGCGCCCGGCAACGATTCTGATGCACTCGAATTCTGCGCCGCCGGCACCAGCTTCCGATGAAATCGCACTGGAACTGATCGAACGCAACCCGTTTCAGCCGAGACGTGACTTTGAGCAGGTGTCGATCGATGAACTGGCCGACAGCATCCGGAAACACGGCCTTCTGCAACCGCTGCTGGTGAGGACTCGGCCCGACGGCGAGGCCGGCTATCAGCTCATCGCCGGCGAGCGACGGTGGCGGGCGGCTCAGCAGGTCGGAATGGAAACAGTCCCGTGCCGGGTCATCGAGTTTGCAGATCGCCAGGCCAGTGAGGCCGCGTTAGAAGAGAATATCAAGCGGGAAGATCTGAACGTTCTGGAAAAAGCCCGTGCGTTCAGGGACTACCTCGAACGTTTCGGAGGCACGATTGAAGAACTGGGCAGGCAACTCAGTCTGAACCGCGCGACGGTCAGCAACATGATGCGGCTGCTGGAACTGCCGGAAGCCATTCAGCAACTGGTTCGTGAGAACAAGCTGTCCGGTGGTCACGCCAAAGCCATTCTGCCGCTGGCGGAAATTCAGCAGACGGAACTCGCCCGGCAGATTGAAGAAGAGCAGCTTTCCGTTCGTCGCACGGAAGAGATCGTACGTGAAATGCTGAAAGCGGGAACTCTGGCACTTCCGACGACCGGGACGGACTCAGCTCCGGTGACCGAAAAGCCCGCGCTGTCGAACCATGTGCTGTCTCTCCAGAAACACCTGCGCGATCAGCTCGGAGCCCGTATCGACATTCGTGTAAAGAAGAACGATGCCGGACAGATTGTGATCCATTTCGCAAACAACGACGACTTCGAACGCATCATCGGACAACTGCGTCACGCCGGCTGATCAATGGCAAGGCTCGTCCCGGATTCCACAATACATCCTGCCGGGGGGCTCGCCTTCTGATGCCTGAATCCAGGGATCTCATGAGCGCGCTGGTTCCATCAAAAGATGGCGTCGTGGTGCGTGTCTATGTGCAGCCAAAGGCCCATCGCGAGAAGCTGATGGGGATGCATTCCGACCGCCTGAAAGTGGCCGTTACGGAACCGCCTGATCGAGGCCGGGCGAATGCCGCACTGCTCCGGCTGCTGGCTCAGACAATGGGAATCGCCGTTTCATCGGTAGAATTGCTCCGGGGCGACACGAGCCGCAACAAGGACATTTTGCTTCGCGGTCAGACGTGTGATGTTATCGCAGACAGGCTGCGGCATGGGCTTTCCGGCAACGCCGTGAAGGAATCTGGGCAGCCAAAAGCGAGTCGCTGAACGGTGTTTACGCTGAAAGCGTTGCATTCCAAAGCCTGGGGTCAGTGAGACAGTGAAGCTGTCGAGCGCCACCCCGGGTTGGCGATCCCCGACCGAAAAACTACGCTGAAAGCGTTGCACAAGAAAGGTTGTGGAACACTTTCAGTGTTCAAATCGCACGGGCTGAGTTCCCTGGGGTGGCGCATTCGCTGTCGCGAATTGCTGACCCCAGGCTTTGGAGTAGAACGCCTTCAGCGTAAAACGCCGCATTGTGATTTCCCTTTGGGAAATCCTTCACGGCGTGCCCGTTCAAACTTCACGATGTCATTGCCGGACAGGTGCTGAGAAAGGTGGCCGATGAAACATCGCAACTTCTGCCTCTGGAGCAGTCTTGTTCTGTTCCCGCTGCTCGGTTCAATCCTTGCGGACGAGCCTGCGAAACCCGAATGGGAATACCAGGCCGATCTCCTGCGTCCGTTTTGGCAGGGAACGGTCATGCACAGTGAATCGGTGTTGTTCATCAAAGACAAAGCGACCGGCGAAGCTCGGGCATCGGTGCTGTTTCCAATCCAGCAAATGCTCAACGTTCAGGATTCGAGCGGTGCGGTTCTTTATGAGGAAGGTCGAGACTATCTCTGGAACGCGGAATCGCGTGAGATCATTCTGCCTGTCGGCTCCCGGATTCCGTCACGAACTCCTCAGGAGCTGCGACGACCGGCCAAGTCACAGAAGTACGAGCTGACTCACCGGGATGGCAACGGCGAAATCTACTTCGGTTCACAACTTGAATATGCCGAAATGCAATCCTGCCTCACCTATGTGCACGCGCCCGGGCTTTGGAAAGGGGCGGTTCCGGAATTCGATCCCGATGCATTGCCGCGCACGGTCGGGAGGCTGCTGAATAAGGCGCCGGTCTCGATTGTCGTTGTCGGAGACAGTATTTCCGCAGGCTGCAATGCATCCGGCTGGGCGAAAGGAGTGCCTTATCAGCCGCCCTATCCCGAACTGTTGCGGCGGAACCTCGAAGAGCGATTTCAGAGTCACGTGTTACTGACGAATCCTTCGGTCGGCGGAACGGATACGAGCTGGGTGCTCAACGCGATCGATCAGGTCGTGGAACCAAAGCCCGACCTCGTGATCATAGCCTTCGGGATGAATGACTCCGCCGGCCGCCCGGCCGAAGAGTATCGCGCCAACACGGAAGCCGTGATGGCGGAGATTCGGGAAAGACTACCGGATGTTGAGTTCATACTCGTAGCGTCGATGCTGGGTAATGCGGACTGGATCCGATTGCAGCAGCCTCTGTTTCCCGAATATCGCGACGCGCTGGCCAGCCTGTGCAAACCGGGTGTCGCACTGGCGGATCTGACATCAGTCTGGGCTGGTTTCCTGCAACTGAAGAAGGATTGGGACCAAACCGGCAACGGCGTGAATCATCCGAACGATTTCGGTCACCGCGTTTACGCTCAGGTACTTTCGACGCTGCTGATTCCGGTTGGCGAACCGTCGGCTACCCCCGCGACCACGTCTCACGAGAAAGGTGGCAAAACGCCGTCCCGGTGATGCTCTCTGATCTGGACAAGGACGGTCAACCGGATATCGTGGCCAGTGCAGAATGTGATGCAAATGAACTTCGATGGTGACAGAACGGTGGGACACCAGTGATGTTCTCGATTGACGATCGATTCATTCACCGGATCAACGGAGGGCGATTGAGAGCATCGCGACGGGAATTGCTGCGGGTCGGCGGACTCACCGCACTCGGGCTGACATCGTCGCAACTGGTGCAGTTGCGGGCCGCGG
>JANNGQ010000253.1:0-8170 GCA_031403975.1 Planctomycetota bacterium | reverse complement strand
CGGGCGACATCCGTCAGTTCCGTGTCCGCGCAGGACAAAGGGGCACCGCCCTGGGGTGAGTTTCTGAAGCGGTTCGAAAAGGACCCGCTGCTCAAGAAACCGTACCACATGGACCCTGAAGAAGGCGTGAAGGGGTTGGCGTCCAAGATCCGCGCCAGAGAGCTTGATATCCCGAACCGCAAGAAGGCGATTCGCTATCTCAAGGATCTGGACTGCGTGCAGTTTCCTGAGGCCAAAGCGATGCTGCTGAGCCTGCTTGACCCGGAAGCGGAAAAGTGGGAAGAAGTCCGTTTCGAGGCTGCCAGGGGACTTCGCGACATGCTGGCTCGCCATTCCTGCAACCCGGACGCAGCGAATGGGAAAGGCAAAGAAAATGGCAAAGAAAACGGCAAGAAAAATGCCAGGGAGAATACTAAGGGCAACGGATCCGGCAACGGCCCGCAGGCATCGGCCTGTGACGCCTGCGATCAGCAATCTGCATGGCAACAGTGCTGCCAGGCTGCGTCGAATGTCGGCAAAAAGGCTCGCGGAGAACGCACCAAACCTCAGGAACCACCGTGTCACTGCACAAGCTGCTGCGATGCAGACACGCTCAACAAGCTGGCCAAGACAGCTTACGAAATGAAGGAAAACGGCTGCTGCTACGAACCTTCGCTGCGAGTCCGCGAAATGGCGGTCGAAGCGATCAAGGCCTGCGGAGTCCCCTGCCATTACAAACCATATTACGGTGAGTTCGACGAACCCGGTCCGCCGGCATGGGACGAGGCCTCGGGTCAGATGAGATCGGGTGACGGTGAAGCCGTGCCGCCGACGACAAACGAAGGAATCCCGGAGCCGCCCGCTCCGTCCGCGGAAGCCACTGAGGCTCCTCTGGCTGTGCCCGTCTCGACAAATGTTGCAACGCCGATCTCACGACTGTCGAATCTCTGCATCGTGTCGCTGACACACAACCGCAAAGTGAAGCCGAATCCTGAGATTTCCGCCGATCATCGCGGCCGGACGTATTTCTTCGGCAATGAAGAGGCACGTCAGGAATTCCTCAGCAATCCTGAACGGTTTGCGGTGGCCTTCGGTGGCTGTGATCCCGTCCACTTTGTAGAGACTCAGCAAGCCCTCGAAGGCCGCTACCTCGTTCAGCACGAGGGTCGTTTCTACATGTTCTCCACCCAGGAGAACCACCTGGCCTTCAAAGCCAATCCGGCAAGGTACTCGCTGAAATCCGATACTCAGCGGGTTGCTTCCAGCAACTGATCGGCAGAATCAACTGCAATCACTCAATCACGGGCACTTCTGCGCTGCATGCAGACAGTGCCCTTTTTGTTTTCGATCACCTGACGTCTGTTGATCAGGATGGCAATGCAAACAGGTCGATCACAGCACCCTGCTGGTGTCCCACGGCCGTCAGGGTCCGGGCGTCTGCATGGAGTTCAAAGTCATGCACATGCATCGGGGCCTTGTCCTGCGCCAGCAATTTGCCGTCAGACATGTTGTACACACTGATGAAGCCGCTGTGGTCACCTCCGGCGGCGATCAGGAATCCATCGTCCGGGCCGAATTGCAGAGCCTCCACAAGTCCTTTGTACGTGCTGTCTTCAATCTCAAAGCGACGTTCTGCAGTCGGCCAGTGGAAGACTTCAATCCTGGAAACACCTTCCAGGTGGTCGATGTTGCCGACTTTTCCCATGCCACCGACAGCAAGTTGCCTGGAATCGTTCGAGAACGCGAGCGAGCGAATCCCGCCGATCGAATGACGACGCGCTGTCGGATCCCAGGTGTACATCACCGGAGTTTCCAGTGTCGCGGCAATCTGCCCGGTGGCAGTGTCCCGCACCAGCACCCGGCCCGTGCGATCTCCGGTTGCCAGCCATTTGCCGTCCGCAGAGAATGCAACGGCATACAGCATCGAGGGAAAGCCGTGAGGAGTCTTCGATTCATAGTCGCCCCAGGTCGCCAGACATTCGCCCGTGGCCGTGTCCCACAACTTTGTTTTCATGTCGTCAGCGACACTGGCAAGGCGACTCTGATCGGGGCTGACGGCCAGCATCCGGATCCAGCGAGCATGAGCATCTGACAATCTGCGGATGACTGCTCCGCTTTCGACATTCCACCAGATCAGCGAACAGTCGTAACCTCCGGAGATCAGTGTCTCTCCGCAGCGAGCGAGGCCGGACACATAACTTGTATGCTCCTTCGCCCCGAAGGCCGTCGGCTGGATGTCCGCGACCGAGAGATCAACTTTCTGAACTGAAAAGTCGGAAAGTCCGACGTACGCCAGCGATGTCGCTTGTTCCAGAGCCACACAGAATGCAATCGCCGGCAGCGAAAACTGTTTCTGCACTTTGACGGCATCCGGCAGCAGTAGTGCTGGCACGTCGCTGGCGACCGGTGCGGGATCACTGGAAGGCTGAACTGCGTTTTTTTGCATTCGGGTTTCTCATGTACGATTGACATTAAGGATCCTCGCAAGGCGCGAAGAATGCATGCGGTGACTGGTGAAACTCAAACAGCAGGATTCACCAAAGAGGACGCAGAGGTACGCAGAGAAATCAATATCAACTCAGCATTTCCGTCCCTCTGCCATCCTCTGCGCCCTCTGCGGTTGAAACAAATCTGGTTTGGGTCAGGGGAGAAGCCCGCTCCAGGTTCATCGAATTATGCCAACACTTCAACAATCGGCCGCGTTCCAAAGTCCGCCAGCGGCACAGGTCTCGCTCCGATCATGTCCTCATGCTTTGGATCAATGCCAAGCGCCGAGAGGATCGTGGCAAACAGGTCACCCGCGGAAACCTCACCTTCCACCACCGTATTGCCATCCGGGTCAGTCTTTCCGTAGGCCACGCCGCCCCGGATTCCCAGACCGGACAGGCTGCAGCTCCAGGCGCTGGCGAAGTGATCGCGGCCGAGGCTGGCGTTGATCTCCGGCGTCCGGCCGAACTCGCCGAGTGTGATCACCAGCGTGTTCTTCAGGAGACCGCGCTGCTCCAGGTCGTCCAGAAGAACAGACATCGAATGATCAAGGTCGGCGCACAGTTCCTGATGTGTTTCAAAATTCTGCCCGTGGCTGTCCCACCACGCACGGGCGACTTTGACGAAAGGCACTCCGGCTTCAATCAGTCGACGGGCAATCAGACACTGATGGCCGAACTGTGTCGGCCCATAACGCGCCTGCACTTCCGCCCGTTCCTTCCGCATGTCAAACAACTCTGCACTCGCCATCAATCCCTGAACCCGCTGATACGCAGAATTGTGACTGTCGACCGTCTGACTGCGGCGAGTGCCTGCGAAGCGCCGCCCGAGCGCATCACGCAGCGCAGCCCGATCGTGGTGATCGATGGATGAAAGGGATTCCAGTCGGGCGATGTTCGGCGGAATCATGCTTTCGGACAGAAACATCGGAGCATATCGTGCTCCCAGATAACCGCTGGTTCCCCGGCGACGTCCTTCGGTGGACGAATACAGCGAGACATAGTCGGGCACCTTACTTTCGAGCCGACCCAGTTCCCGGGCGATCACTGCTCCCATGTCGGGATACAGGATGCTCGGATCCTTCAGTCGGCCCGTTTCCACAAGATCCGCACCCCGACCGTGGTCCGCGATCTTTGTGTTCAGAGACCGGATGATGGCCGTATGCTGCATGCGCTGCGCCAGCCGCGGAAGCAATTCGCTGATGTGAACGCCGACGGAGTTCGTGGGGATCGCACGAAATGGTCCGCCCGTTTTTGCGCCCGGCTTCGGGTCCCATGTCTCAAACTGACTCGCTCCGCCCGCGAGCCACAGGAGGATGACTCGTTTGTCCTGCCGCCTCAGCTCGCCCGCAATTTCCTGGGACCGAAATGCATGAATCTTCCCCATGTCCGCCGCAAAACACCCGGTCACTCCCGCCGCGCCGGCCAGCCGCAGTGCTCCGTCCGAAAGAAATCCTCGCCGGGATACCGCATGGTGCTCGGGAATGCAGACGCCAGATTCATGGTGTCGCCTCATCGCGGGACTCCTATTCAAATGACCAATGACCAATGACTTACTCGACTGCCATCAATGATTGAATCGAAACTCCGGACCGGAGAGTAATGCCCAGAGAAGCTGTCGTCGGGATTCGATTCTTGCTTCGGGGGATCGGTCCAGCCAGGCAACGGCTGACGCCGTTTCTTCAGGTTGAGGAGGACGATTGAGCACGGTCATCCAGAGGTGCTCGATGCCCTTCTGCTGATCTTCCATTTTGCTGAGCTGGCCGAGCAGTCGATCGTCGGCTTCCTGCAGCAATTCGTTCTGGACACGTTCGCTGTTGCTGAAAAACAACGCTTCGTCGACCGCGATCCGGAAGCCTTCCGCGGGCTGTTCGAATTCGCGGACCCAGGCGTTGGCCAGGTCTTCAAGTTCTGCTCGCCGCTTCGCCCACTCTTCCGCATGATCGATCCCCGGCCATTGCTCCGGATTCCGCACGACGACATGCAGCGATGCCGCCAGCTGTCTGGGCGTCAGTGCGCGAGTCTGAGCGAGTGCAAAGGCATGTGCCGGCGGCGGTTCAGATTCGGACGTCCACCCACTCGATCGACCGTACACTTCACTCAGCACAATGCCCTGAATCAGGCGCTGCAGATCGTAGCCATGCGCCACAAGGTCACCTGTCAGCCAATCGAGGAGCTCCGGATGACTCGAGGGATTCTCGCGGTGCATCTGATCCGGAGGATCCACCAGCCCCGTCCCCAGCAATCGGGACCACACACGATTGACGATGTTGCGGGCAAAGAACTGATCTCTGCTGTCGCGTAAAGCGACATCCGCCAACTGTTCCCGCGGACGGAACTCTGGGACAAAAACCTCTGCTTCTATGTCGTCGTTTTCCAGTTTGCGGATTCGTTCTTCCAGCTGTTTTCGCTCATCGTCTGCGAGCTGCGGACTTCGATCAGTGACAACTTCACCGGTCAGGAACATAAACGGAGCGGATTTTTCTTCTCCACTGACGGTCGCAAACTTGACTTCGCCAAAGGGACGCTCGGCCAGAGTGTTTGTTTTCCGCGTGGAATAGGTCCGTTGGAAAAAGGCCTGCATGCCATAGAAGTGATCCTGTTTCCATGCCGGCACGAGCGGATGATCGTGACACTTGGCACAACTGATGTTGACTCCGAAAAACAGAATCGCCGTGTCGTTTGTCAGGTCATCCAGTTCGCTCACTCGGCTCTTCACAAACTGCGACGCACCTTTTTCCGGACCGTCTGCTGTACTGGCCTTCATGATTTCACGAAAGATTGAATCCCAGGATCTGCGGTTCTGTACGGCAGTCAGCAGGTATGCACGGAAATCATCGTCGTAGTGTTTGTTTGGAAGGAGAGTCTCATCCAGCCAGTTCCGGTGGTGAAACGCGAAGTCCGGTGAATGTATGAGCCGATCAACCAGCAGCCGACGACGATCGGCTGTCGGCAGGTTCATGAACCAGTTTCGCTCAACGGCCGTCGGAATGCGTCCGGCCAGGTCCAGAGTCGTTCGCCGCAACAGCTGCAAGTCATCAGCGGGACCGACCGCCGGGATGTTGTTTTTCGCGAAGTGCTCCCGAGTGTAATGATCAATCACATCGACCATGTCGGCTTCAGGCGGAAGCGCGTGCTGCGCGTTCAATTCACCGGGGCCACCGACAGTCATCAAGGCAGCGACGCAGACAACAATTGCGTTCACTGCAACGCCCGTGATTCGCCATGTTCTGCCAAAGATCGGCTCGAGGCGTGCATCGGACGAACCTTCACGCGCGCAGCAGCAACGAGCATGACACCTTGACGACTGCATGAGCGACGTACCTGGATTCGAACGCGGGATCGGGCAAGAGGGCAGGAGGGCAGGAGGGCAGGAGGGCAGACAAACAGGCATGAATTGCGAATCGGCGGGATAACAATCCGCAAAACCTAACATCCTGTGCGTTCCAGCACAACGAATGTCTGAGAAGTCACTCGGCATCAGAATCGATGACAAACTCTTCGCCGTCAACCTCAACCCTGTCGCCCGGTCGCAGTTTGCGACCTCGCCGAGTTTCCACGGCTCCGTTGACGGTCACGACACCCGATTGAATCAGCATTTTCGCTTCGCCCCCCGACTGGACGACCTGAGCCAGCTTAAGAAACTGATCCAGCGGGATCGTTTCGACATTGTCTTCAGCGGGAATCGGTTCAGTCATCGCGGATACCGGGAACGAATGTCGGGAGTTCGGCACCGGATAATACGAACTTGCCCGCAAATCCACCATCCGATCGGTGGCTTCGTCGAGACTGCTCCGTCCGGCCTGAGTCGCAATTCGACGTGCGGTATTGAATCGGCTACTGTAAATGCCGGCGCTCTTCACCAAACCGGAGTCTCCGTATGGAACGCAATGGGATCCATCGCATCGGCGCAACCGCAATGGCATGCGCCTTCTTATGCGGGACGTGCATTTGCCCTGCTGTCGCGGATGACTGGCCGATGCTCGGTCGGGATGGGACGAGGAATGCCGTCAGTTCAGAGGTCGGCGGGCCCTTGCAATGGTCCGTCGAATTGCGTGAAGATGACCGCGTGATCCGTGAATCGCGCGGCATTCGCTGGTCCGCCCCCCTGGGTTCGATAACCCAGTCGTCGCCTGTCGTGGCTGGCGGATTTGTCTGGATCGGCACCAACAGCTGGCGACCCGGCATCGACAAAGATGAAGTCATTCACAGTGTACTCAAGTGCTTCCGCGTTTCGGACGGCCGGCAGGTGTACGAGTACGATTCGCCGAAGCTCGGCCCGCGCATCCACGACGGAGGCTGGATGGGGTTGGGAAGTTCGCCGCTCATTGAGGGAGATCGCCTCTGGCTGGCGACCAACCGCAGCGAGGTGCTCTGCCTGGATATCGGGCCTTTGATTCGCGGCGAGGGGACACCGCGTGAACTGTGGAAACTGGATCTGGTAAAGACGCTGGACATATTTCCGAACGTTGCCAGTATGGGGGACGCACGTCCGTGTTCGATCGGGCCATCGTGGAACGGTCGGATCTTTGTGACCACCAACAATGGTGTCGGCGAAGATCGCACCGCCGTTCCGAAGCCGGATGCTCCGAATCTTGTGTGCCTGCACAAAGACACGGGCGAGATTCTCTGGAAAGACAATTCCCCCGGTGCCAATATCCTGATGACTCAATTCGCGAGTCCCACGGTTGCGACCATTCACGGCCAGGTGCAGGTGATTGTTCCTCAGAGCGACGGCTGGGTGCGGGCGTTTGACCCGATGACCGGCGAAACACTCTGGGAATACGACGTTAATCGCAAGGAGTCAGTCTACAGTGAAAACGGTCGTGGTGATCGCAACGCATTGGGCGGGAATGCGGTCGTGTATGATGATCGTGTCTACATCGCGTCCGGTCGCGATATGGAGCAGCGTGGTGGGCCGGGCCGACTGATCTGCATCGACCCGACGAAGCGCGGTGAGGTCAGTTCGGAACTTGCGGTCGACGCCGGAGGAAACCCCCTGCCGCGGCGGCGATTGCAGGCAGTCGTTTCGGGGGCCGGCGAGAAAGCAATTCCCAATCCGGACTCAGCACTCGTCTGGGAGTTCAGCAGCCGGAGCGGCGCGCCGTTCGAGGACCAGATGCACAGAACCATGAGTTCGGTCGTTGTCGCCAAGGGCCTCGTCATTGCCGTCGACGGCGAAGGTGCTGTGCATTGTCTCGATGCCAAAACCGGGCAACAACACTGGAGTGATGACGTCCTTGCGGAATGCTGGGCATCGCCACTGATTGTCGGTGACACGGTGTATGTGGCAGACGGCGAGGGCGAGGTAGCGATCTTCGGGCTTTCTGCCGATCCGGAAGTGGCGCTGAGAAAATTGCCCGAGGAATACCAGCCACGGCACACGAACACGATGGACGCTTCTACCGACTCGTCCCCCGTTTTCGCGAACGGCGCACTTTATCTTGCCACGAGGAACACACTGTTCTCCATCGTTGGCCAACCCCAGACGATCAAACTCGACAAGCCAGCACTGCCTGTCAGCAGTGACGAATCTTCCGGGGAAATGAAGGCTCGCACCCTGCGATCGATCTTCGTTCCCACGCCCCAGGACGTGGTTGAGAAGATGTTGGAGCTGGCGGCAGTCAAACAGACTGATGTGGTGTATGACCTCGGCAGCGGCGATGGTCGCATTGTGATCACCGCCGCCCGGAAGTACGGCTGCC
>JANNGQ010000252.1:0-3296 GCA_031403975.1 Planctomycetota bacterium | reverse complement strand
CAGGCGACAGGCTGATTCTTCGAGATTCGCCTTTGCCGGATTGTCACGGATGTAGGTTTGGATTCTGAGCAACTCCCCCCGCGTCACGCACGACGTGGTCATAGGACTCTTCCATCCAGTGAGTCCCGGTACGATTCAGTTTCCTGTTGAACTGATTTGACGTGTAGCTTTTGATCGAGTGCAGTAAGTCTTCCAGCTCGAATTCCGGGTACGGCGTCAGCAGTATGTGGACATGGTTTGGCATCACTACGAAATCACCGGTGTCGCAACGGTGCGAGTCGAAATAGAGTAACGCCCGAGACAGCAACTCACAGATCTCAGGGACTCGCAGTACGCAATCTCCGTGTCCGCGGTCGAGATATCCGAAGAGCTTGCCGACGAACAGCCTCTCAAAGATTCGCCGTTCCCGCAGTGAGAGCCGGCCGATCGCAGGTTTCCAATCGGAGATGGCGGGATCGATTCCGCGTACCCGGAGCCATGCGTCGCGTTCGTACTTCCATTCATTCAGAACAGGTTGCGAGACAGAATCCGCCAACCGAAACGTGACAAAGTACGTGCAGCCATCCTGCCGCCAGTGCGGCAAAACACTATTGCTGTAAATTCGCACGGCAGCACGCTCATCAAACGGCTTGAACGGCAGCAGCCTTGCCATGACGTGACACTCCGATGCTAATTGATCTAAATGGGCCCGGCTTCCAAGTGGCCGGGGCTTCCAGCCCCGGTTTGCTCTGATGTGCTTAACGCTTCAGTGGATGATTGTGGAAGCTGCGGCTGTAAGCCCCAGCCACGGTGTCGCATCGTCATGGATGCAATTTCAGTTTTTCGAATTTTGCCCGCCTTCGGCGAGTGGTCAGGCAGAAAGCTGGACGGGCTGTAACGTCCTCGCAACACGGAAACCATTGTTGATGAACCGGTCGTCCGGTTTGTTGATGTTTCGGTTGGAAGAGCGGGCCGACGAGTCGTGAGTGCAGAACGAGCCACCCCGAAGCACAAGGTAACTACCTTCTGAATTTCGATCATCGCACCACTCCGAAACGTTCCCGTGAACATCGTACAGGCCTCACGCATCGGGCAGCTTCTCAGCGCACAGCGACATCGGCTTCGATGGCTATATCTGACAATAACCCGACAGGAACGATTCGTCATCGCCACTGGAAAACGCCGTCGACGTCCCTGCTCGACCCGCATATTCCCATACTTCCTCACACAAAAGGCGATAGCTGGTTGCTCCCGCGATCAGACGCCAAACGTCATGCTCGGTTGGATCGAAGTCGCGTTCTTCCTTTCCGCCTGTCCGCTCAGACAGGTGCGGTTACTCGAACGCCGCAACCTCATCCGCCAAGCCCGCTCGTCAGAAAATCCACGTCGACTACTTCTCCCGTTGTAAGACAACCCAACCGTAGATGATCAACGCGGGCAAAATAGCCAAGGTGGTAAACAGCAAGGCGAACGCTGCCCGCCAGCTATGGACGCGAAGGGCTTTTCGCATCATCGCTCGCTGCGATTCCGTCCAGCGTTTGGAGTCTGTCCGTACGCGAATGCTGAGCCACTCCGTGACCGTCGGAAGTTGCTTATTCTCCCGCTTCGCATTCCAGAGCCCCGACCGTTCTTCCAGCGTCAGTTCGGCTCGGCCTCTGCGGGTTTCCCGCTGCTTGCGGGTGAGCCATTCACGGAGCGCCGGGACCAGATAGTCGTGGGTGAGCTGGTAGAATTGCGCGTGTGTGCTTGGAGGGCTGATCTCGGAGTGCCGGGACGCGCGCTCGCCTTCAGACGGGCCTTCCGGATCACTGGGAGTAATCAGCCGCAACTCGATGTCGAGGATGCGCAACAGCCGAGTAAACTCGCGTGATCTTTGGCTATAACCGGATGCCTCGAACAAAGCATCGTATGACATCATATGGCCTTTAATGTCGGTGTCGGCCGCGGGAAGTAATTTCGCGAGCACCGCGCGAGCCGCTTCCTGATGGTGGCGATATTGCGGTGGCGCAGTACGGCTGCTGAACGTCTCCTCCAAAAATGTGATTGCCACACCCTTCGTACCGCCGACTTCTCGAAGTGCCGTTGTGGTCCAGTCGCGGGACTTCATCATCTCCGCAAACAAGGCCAGACGGACGCACACGACCTTACGATCCTGAGCCAGCCCTGCGACCGCCCGTTGCATAAACTCGCGCTGATCCTTCGTCCATTTCCAGAAACTGTTTGGAAGTTTTCCGAATGCCTGGCCAAACTTCCCAAGAACTTGTGCCGAATGGTCTAGATCAAACAAGTCCACCAGTCGGCTATTTGAGGCTTCGAGATCAACCTCAAGCTCCCGCATGAAGCCGCTGACCGAAACCCAGAAGTCGTCTCGTACTATCACGACGCATCGCAGCTGAACGCCGTCACACTGCCGCAGTGCTGCGGTCAGCTCCATGTTCCGCTAATCATGTTTGGCGTCTAGCCATTGTTCGAACTGGTCAATCACCAGCAACAATGACTTTCCTGGTTGCAAACCCTCGCCGCGACGGATGGCAGTGAGCGTATCTTTCAGGCTTCGATCACCGCCGAGAGATGGGATCTTGTTCTGGATGGCCCGAGCGAGTCGCAGCTCGGTATCGTCTCCTGTGGCTTCGATGCAGATTGGGAGAACCGTTTCCGCCAGACGCGGGATGATGCCGGCCTTCATCAGCGACGACTTGCCGCAACCGGAAGGGCCATAGACCAGGCCCACTGAGAAGCTCTGTTCAGAGTCCTGCGTTTCGATCTTTCTCTTCCAGAATCGAATGCTGTCTGGCAATCCCATGCGATCGACAGGACCGGGCAGCAGTTCCAGAAAGAAATCGGCATCGGTCTGATCAAACGATCGAAGTCCACGCGGCACGACTCGTGTCGTTCCGGTCGGAGTGGGAACTGGCGACGCAGTGGCTTCTGAAATCGACGCGTTTGCAGGAGTGATCTCTCGCTTTAATTCCGGTTCGGAGAGGCTACTCTGCTTCCGCTTATCGGGAAACTCCTGTGCGGCCAGGAATCGGAGATCTTCTGCGAAGTCGATGCCCGTGAGGTATCGATCTGAGGCTCGCAATGCGAGAGCTTTCAGGCAGATCCGTTCCAGCTCACGTGGGATCGACTCATCAAATTGCCGAGGCGGGCGGACTTCGTTCTCGGCAATTTTCAGCAGCAAATCCAGCGCCTTGTCGGACTGGAACGGACGACGGCCGGTCAGCAGCTCGTAGAGCACTACGCCAAGGCTGTAGAGGTCGCTGCGACCGTCTACGCGGTGTCCTTCACCACGAGCCTGCTCGGGACTCATGTAGTTC
>JANNGQ010000251.1:0-6855 GCA_031403975.1 Planctomycetota bacterium | reverse complement strand
TGGGGTCGAATATGGGACAGTCGAATCAGGCGCGCGCTTCTTTGGTGAGCCGGAGTTTATGTGAGGATTTCGTGCACAACTCTCCCTGCCACATCGGTCAGGCGATAGTCGCGACCTGTGTGCCGATAGGTCAGTCGTTCGTGGTCAAGGCCCATGAGATGCAGAATCGTGGCATGGAAATCGTGGACGTGGACGACGTCTTTGGCCACTTCGATGCCGTACTCGTCCGATTCGCCCCAGGTAATGCCGGGCTTCACGCCGGCTCCGGCGAGCCATGATGAGAACACCCAGTGATGATGTTCCCGACCGGCGGCATCAGCGGCGGCGTTGAACGGAGTGCGGCCGAATTCGCTGGTCCAGACGACCAGCGTGTCGTCCAGCATTCCGCGCTGCCTGAGATCCTTCAGCAGGCCGGCAATCGGCTGATCGATGTTCCGGGCCAGCGGTGTGTGAGTCAGCATGTCGCCGTGTGCGTCCCAGTTGGCGGATGAGCCGACGTCGATGAGTTCGACAAAGCGAACGCCACGTTCTGCCAGCCGGCGAGCGACCAGGCACTGCCATGCAAATCCGCTTGTGCTGCCTCGCTGTAGACCATAGAGGCTGAGCGTTGCGTCGTCTTCTTTCGACAAGTCAAACACGTCGGGCATCTCGGCCTGCATGCCAAACGCCGTCTCATACGATCTCATTCGGGCCATCAGGAGCGGATCCTCCGGTCGAGCAGCGAGGTGCCTCGCGTTCATCTTTGCGATCGCGGCCAGTTCCAGCTCCTGCAGCCGACCGCTTGGCGATCGCCGCTGAATGTTGGCCACCGGTTCCGGCCCCGGCACCACCAGCGTTCCCTGATGCGCGCCAGGCAGGAAGTCGCTGCCCCAGACCTGTCCACCGGCGTACGGCGACTGCGGAGCGATGACCACGAACGACGGCAGATTGCGATTCATTGTTCCCAATCCGTAGCTGAGCCACGATCCGATACTGGGCCGCGCAAACGTGAATGAGCCGGTGTGGATGCCCAGCGTGGCCTCGTAGTGGTTTGTGTGATCGGACTTCATCGAACGAATGATGCACAGGTCATCGACGCATTCGGCCATGTACGGAAACAGGGAACTGACTTCCGTGCCGCAGTTTCCATAAGGCTTGAAGTCCCACTGTGGCCGCTTAAGGAACATGCTGAAGTCCCCTTTGCGGCCCTGAAACTCGTTGACGGGGATCGTCTTGCCGGCATCGGCAACGAGCTTTGGCTTGGGGTCCCACGAATCGACATGAGAAACGCCGCCGCTCATAAACAGAAAAATGACGCGCCTGGCCTTCGCCGGAAAATGCGTGGCCTTCGGAGTCAGAGGATCGCCGGCATCGGACGCGGGCTGTGTTGTCGACTCCTCAGCCAGCAACTCTGAGACGATGCCCGACAGCAGCATCGAACCACCGGCCATCGAACGCAGGACTCCGCGGCGAGTTGGGTCATAGAGACACGTCATACAGTTCCCCTGTTACAAACCCGATGCGTCGGGTTGGTGAATATCAATCCACATGTAGAAACTCATTACTTCCGACCAGGGTTCTCAGAAATGCGGCCAGTGCGCGGCGGTCGACGCTGTCCTGACTGATTCCCACGAGTTCGGCTCGACAGGCGGCAAGAAACGCTTCCGCCTCGCGTTGTTCATCTTCCGTTGCGGAGCGTCCGAAGGCCAATCGAAAGGCCTGCTCGATCCGCTGCTGATCAGACGGGACAACGGCCAGCAGCCGTCCTGCCCAGGCATCAGCTTTCGTATGCACGAACGGATCATTCAGAAAGTACAGCGCCTGAGTCGGCACGGTGGTTTCCAGGCGATCGGCGGTTGTGGCGTTCGGGTCGGGACCGTCGAAGAGAGCGAGGAAAGGATGTCGCTTCAATCGCTGGGTCATCAGATACACGCTGCGTTTGTTGTGTTCGTAGACGGCGTTGAACGGGCCGTGCTGTGTAAATCCCCAAGTGATCGGTGACGGAAACGGGTGCTCCATTGCCCGTACTCGATCAAGCTCACCGCTGATCGCAAGAATTGAATCGCGGATCTCTTCCGCACTTAGGCGACGGCGCGGAAAGTACGAGCAGAAATCGGCGGTTTCAGAAGCCCGACTTTGTTGAAAAGCCGGGCTTCTTTCGCTCCCGCTTTCCGGGTGTTCAACGGATGACTGCTGATACGTCGCGCTGAGCATGATCAGGCGATGCATGGCCTTGATGGACCAGCCGCTGCGGACGAATTGAGTTGCAAGGTGATCCAGCAGTTGCGCATGAGTCGGTGGAAGGCCCCGCACTCCGAAATCATTCGGTGTCTTGACCAGGCCCTGCCCGAAGTGATACTGCCAGATGCGATTCACCATGACTCGGGCCGTGAGCGGGTTTTCCGGCCGAGTCAGCCATTGAGCAAGTTCCAGCCGACCGCTGCCGGGAGTGTTTTCGGGAAGCGGGCCACCGCCCAGCGCCCTGATAAAGCCGCGCGGAATCTCGTCGCCCGGCTTGTCCGGTTCGCCGCGCAACTGAGTCCGCACATTGTGCGGCGTACCTTCGGCCATGCCATAGGTCATCGCAAACGGGCCATCAGTCAGCAGACTGTTGAGTTCCTCAGCTGCCTGCTGTGTCGCGCCCTGAATTGCGGTCAGCTGCTGACGGATCTGAATCGCCCGCTCTCGGCGTAATGCGTACTCCGATGCATCGCTGCTGACAGGTAGTGCATCGAATGCAGGGAACGGTGTTTCACGGATGACATAGTTGTCCGCGTGGAGTGCGGGCCTTACGCCGCCGATGTGGCCGTAGCTGTCGATGAACGAGTTGTCGATCGTCCCATCCCAGCCTGCGGCAAGATCCCCGCTGAATTCCGAGCGAGAAGCCGACGACGAGATCGTGCCGGCGTAAGTCCGGGCATTCAGATCGATCGACACCTGCACCTGATACCACTCACCGATCGACAGGCGGCAGACGGCATGTCTTGCATCACCGCTGCGTCGGAAGAACTCCTTGCCATTGAAATACAGCTCGACCGCGGCCGAATTCCCCGGACCGTGTCCCGCGAAATATCGCCACGAACCATCGCTGCCCGCGGAGCCGTCAGCGCAGCAGAAATCGAAGCATGCAAAGAGACGTTCGGTCGTATCCGCCTTCCAGGTCGTGGGAAGTGTCTGTCCGAAACCGTCGTATTCACCTCGGTTCGGCATGTGGATCCCCGACTCACCGCGCGGGACGAAGTTCTGGAAGGGACTCTGAGCCTTTCCGGAAATCGTCACGACACTGTTCGGCCCCGGCCCCCACGGGCTGGCCGGCGGAGTGTCCGTGATCTGCGCTTCGAAATCGCCGTCCATACCGACGAGTTCCTGCAGTTGCTTCGACAACAGACCCGCATCGAGTCCGTCCGCTATCGTCAGAATGCCTGGCACGTCCGTCGAGACAGCCGGAATAGGTTCATCCTGAACGCCGAGATTGTCAAAGTCGATGGCGGAGAGAGCTGTGCCGTCGGCATTCGATGATTCCAGGACGGCGAAGTCGATTACACCAGGCCAGTCTCCCAGAATCGGCTTGTCGGAAAACGACGACAACTCGCCCGGCGTGCCAATCGTCCCCGAGACGGTTTGATTCCTCAGGTTCAACGCAAGCTGCAGATTCGTCCATTGAGTCGGCTTCAATTCAGCGATGCGTTCGATCCTGTCGCCCGCCTGCAGTGATACAGAATCGGACTCAATCAGCACTACGACAGCCGGAGACGACGGATGCGAACCGATCCAGAACCGATGCGCGGCTACTGTTGGCCCGCCGCTCCGTCGGCGGGGCTCGTCATCCGCAACACTGATCACCCGAAAATCCAGGTTGACATACAGCGTCGCGCAGTTGTCACTCGTCCGGCGCGGATAGAGCGATTGTGCGATGCGATAATTGCCGGCGTCAGCAGACAGGCTGGCTCCGACCTTGCCGCGAGCGTACAGGTTCCTGAACGGGCTTTGAGCGTTTGTGGTGACGGCGATCTTTCCCTCGTACAGCCATGGAGGCACCAGGACTCCGTTGCTGCCGCCGGCTGCTGGTGCCTGCATTTCGAAATCGCCGTCGGGGTCATTCAGCGAGCGCAGAATCGCCGCGGGAACTGGCTGCTTCTGCTTCTCCAGGCTGACGGCGATTGCTCCGACACGCTGATCAAACGCCCGCCATTTCGGAACCGCTTCCTCCGGAGGCAGCAGCGGAACCATAGAACGAAACTTCTGCTTCTGCTCCGATCCGGGAAACGCATAACGGCTGCTGTCAAAGATTCCGTACAGCGCGTAATAGTCGCTCATCGACACGGTGTCGAACTTGTGATCGTGGCACCTTGCACAACCGAGACTCAGTCCCAGCACTGACTGTCCCAGCGTGTCAATCGTGTCCTGAATCGTCAGATGGTGATAGTTCTCTGAGTCGAATCCGAATCGGCGTGAGATTGCAAGATATCCCGTCGCTGTGACTTGTTCCGCATATCGCCCGGGCGAATTCCCTTCTTCCGGTGTTGACTGAGTCGCCAGCACATCGCCAGCAATCTGTTCGCGCAGGAACTGATCGTACGGTTTGTCGACGTTGAACGAGTCAATGACATAGTTGCGATAGCGCCATGCCAGCGGCACCGGATAGTCAGCCGTTTCGCCGGCCGTGTCCGCGTAACGCACGACATCCAGCCAATGCCGGCCCCAGCGTTCGCCGTAGCTCGGCGTTTCCAGAAGTCGGTCGATCAGCTTTGCGAACGCATCCGTCGATGAGTCGTTGATGAAGGCGTCGACTTCATCCGGCGCTGGAGGCAATCCAGTCAGATCAAATGTCGCCCGCCGAATGAGAGTCCGCCTGTCTGCCGGTAAGGCCGGATGAACACCGGCCGCTTCCTGCTTCGCGAGAATGAATGAATCGATGCTGTTTCTGGCCCAATCTGTGCGGCGCACTGTCGGTGGCTCGAAATCCCGGACCGGCTCAAAGGCCCAGTGTTTCGCGGCTTCAAACTTCTTTGTTTGTTCAGGCCAATGAGCGCCGGCTCTGATCCAGGCTTCGAAGGCCGCGACCTGATCCGGTCGGAGTGAGTCCTCCTTCGCCGGCGGCATCGGTGAAACCTCGGCCTGTCGCTGGATGGCTCTGATGAGCAGGCTTTCTTCGGGCTGCCCCGGTACAACGGCCGCACCGGACTCACCACCGGCCATCAATGCCTCCCGCGAATCCACGCGCAGCATCCCGGAGACCTTCGCGTCCCCGTGACATCGAAAACAGGTCCCGACGAGAACCGGGCGGATGCTGTTTTCAAAGATCGCATCGGAACTTTCATCGGCCTTGATCGCCGACAAAGTGCCACACACAAGCAGTATTGCGAATCTGAACCGGCGAAACAGACATGCTGCAGTGGAAGTGGCGGGCCCAGGGTACATTCTGCGTCCAGCTTGCGGATTTCAATTGGCGACAATTGCCATTGTAAGGCCCGGGTGGCGATCGCGGCGACTGCCGACTGGACTATTTTCCGTAACACGGGAGTCGCACGCATCCCGACGATGCCGCGTGCTCTCACACTTCATAAAGTCGTGCTCGCAACGTCCGCTGATGAAACAAATTCAGACTCACCACAGCTTCGGTGTTATCGTGGGGCAGGCTTCCAGCCTGCCTGCTTGATTCAAGAACACACGTGTTTTTCTAGTCAAGACAGGCTGGAAGCCTGTCCCACGACCAGCCCAGGCTGGCTGGACGCCTGCCCCACGAGCAGCGCAGGCTGGCTGGAAGCCTGCCCCACGAACAGTCCAGGCCGGCTGGCAGCCTGCCCCACGAGGAATCGCGACTAATTCGACCGTCTCCCTTGCAGGGGGAGAATGTGGCCGATCCCGGCGCGCAGGGAGATAAGGGGGTATTCGCCGGTCCCGATGCTGGCAAATCCGTCACGGCGTTGCCTGTTGATCACTCGCGAACTGTCTTCACCACTCGGTGAACGGTTGCCGCAATTCGATCTTCGATGTCGCCCGCCCAGCGGAGGGCGGGCCGTCCGTATTCGTAGAGATTGGATCCGCCTTCATAGCCGCCTTCGTCCCAGACTCGGCGTGAAGGGATATAGGAAATCATGTCGTCGGCATATCCACAGACCCATGTGCCTTCACCGAACTCCGCCTTGAATCGCAGCGCGTAGTCGACGACGGTTTCCGCCCCCATGCCGATCATCAGTAACTCGTGGCCCAGCTGCCATGCGTGGACCGGATACGGATAGGCCGCTGGGAATTGATCTCCTGCGTCAAGTTTTGTCAGCAATCGTTTCGCCCAGCGAGCCTTCAGCGCATTGCTGTCCTCAAGCAAGGCCGTCAGTTCTTCCCTCGAAATGATGTTGAGGTACTGCAGATCCACCAGTTCGAAAGCCGTGCGCAGCCCCGATGAAACAGGCTTGAGCGGCCTTGTCAGGACTTCTTCAACTGCGACAGCCAGCATATGTCCGTACTTTTCACACAGCTCGACCGTACGTCGCGGCAATGGATTCTGGTCGCCTCCGCAGGTATTGACGAACATGGCCGTCGTTCCGGGATGGCTTTTTTCCAGCTCAAGCTGGGCGAATCCGGGGTAGTCGCCGCACCAGGTTGTGAAGCTGAGTGTCGTCGGATGACACGCATAACCGAACAGCAAGGCCTCCAGAGTTCCGTCGCGACGAGTCACCGTCATCACCGGAACCGTGTGATCCACCGGACCCACGAGCGGAATCCCCTTCTCGATCAGGTCGGGGACATCGGCTTCCCGATTGTTGCGACGATTCACCGCGAACGTTGTCTTCCCCTCAGCGATGCTGAGACTCGCAGGAGTCAGCGTCGACAATGACTCTCGAACCAGTTCCACAGTGCGCTCGACCATCCGAT
>JANNGQ010000250.1:0-2847 GCA_031403975.1 Planctomycetota bacterium | reverse complement strand
AGGCTGGAAGCCGACGTCACTTAGAGCCTTCACGCTGCGAGAGATCCGGATAGCGACTGAGGGACATCGTCGGCTGGAAGCCGATGTCACTAAGAGCTTTCACGCTGCTGGAGATCCGAATCGCGATTGCTGGTGGTCCAGAAACAGTAGTGCCGGATCTGACGCCAGAGCCTGATCCAGTTCGTCCGGACTGGGGGCTGGATTCTGCCGCGGACTGTCTCCCTCGGTCCGATTCATCCGGGCTTGGTCATCCCAGTCAATGGGATATGTCCCATCCGCGAAATCGCGGCCTTGCGATTGTCGGGACGATTTCATGCCCGTGAGAATCACCCGTTCGAATTCCGGCAGCAGGATCAACGGCAATTCGCCCTCATCAGCGAGCCCCTGCGACAGATCCGCATGAGCGGCAGGAGCGATGTCTGGTGCGGCAGATGTGATCCGGAATTCCGTCACCAGACTCCACGGAGCGAACTCGCCGGACGAACTGACCGCTCGAACCCAGACTCGGTACGTCCCGGCGGGCAGTGGTGTCGACGGCGTGAAGTTCGTTTGTTGAATGTCCGTCTCGCGGATCGCAGCTGTTGGTACGTCGATCCGGGTGACCCACAACGAGTACCGTACTGCACCACTGACGGCGCGCCATGTGAACGTCGGCGTCGTGTCGGTGGTGTCTCCGAGCGGCGTCAGCAGTTCTGTGCGGCCGCCGACGTAGATGTTCGTCGGGACGCTCGCGAACGAGAACAGGTTCTGCGCGTTGACGCCGTGAGCCCACCATCGATACGGTCCATCCGGCAGATTGGCGGCTGGCGTAAAGGACGTGGAAGTGATCGCCGTCTCATGAATGGTCGTTGCTCCCGTGTTTCGGTTGATGACCACTAACTCGTATCTCACGGCGCCGGTGACCGCTGTCCAGGCAAACTCCGGAGTCCGGTCGAAAGTCCCGCCGAGCGGAGAGACTGCAGCGGGCCGGGTCAGAACAACGAACTCCCGCAGCGTTGACCACGCCGCAGCCACGCCGGCCCTGTCGATCCCGCGGACCCAGATGCGATAGCGCCCGAGCGGAAGGTCGACCGGCGATGTCCACGACGTCGATTCAATATCGGACTGTCGCAGGAACGGACCTTGATTGTTGTTCAGGTTGTTGAGCCACACTTCATAGCGAACGGCCCCCGGAAGCGCGTCCCACGAGAGAGTCGGTCGTGCGGTCGCCTGAAAGCGTTGCAAAGCATGGACGACCACTGACGTTTCGATCTGGAACGTCCTCGGTATGCTCCAGGCCGACGGATTTCCCGCAGCGTCCAGACTTCTGACCCACACACGGTAGCGACCGATGCCCAACGGTGTACTCGGAGTCAGACTCGTTCCCGCGACAGTGACTCGCAGAACCGGGCTGACATTCGTGCTCAGATTCGAAATCCAGACTTCGTAAGATGCGGCAGCCGCGGCGGGTTGCCAGTTAATCGAGGGCGTTTGATTCTGAGTTGTGGGCGGAAGAGCCGCCAGCACGGGCACCGCAGGTGCCAGTACGGTCGTCGCTTCAGCATTTTCTGAATACGGTTCCGTGAAGCCGACATTGTCTGTGGCAATGCTGAAGAAGCGATAGCTTCGACCGTGAACTCCCGTGAAGACGGTTGAAGTCAACGTTGTATCGTTCAGCAGTAGAGCAAAAGGACCACCGTCTTCGGACGAAAACACATCGTACGACGCGATGCCGGAGCCACCAGCGTCGTCGCTGCCGGACCAGCTCACGTTGAAGCTGGCAGAGTTTGTGACCGCCGGCAAGGCTGCCACGTTGCTGTCTGGAATCCCGGCGTCGAACGTATTGAAGATGACCGGCGTATCGATGGCCGCGTTCACGTCGAAGACGATACTGGCCTGAGCGTCGATTCGCGTGCCGGTTGGCAAGCCCGGTTTTGGCCGCACGATATAGGTGACGAATCCTTCCCCTTCCGGCGGAGCCAGGTTGGGAGGCAGGAAGCCAATGTCGCCCTCCGCATCCTCCGGTCTTTCCAAGGTCACTGGGTCGAGCGAAGTGAATGTCCAGGTGATGGCGCCGGTCTCGAAGTTCAGGTCGCCGCCGATGTCGAGCAGCAGGTTGCGGGCCGGTCGAAGATCAAATCGAAACGAGAATAAGCTGCGTCCGGCGGGCAGGTCCACGACACTCACCCCGATACCGAAGTTGAACAACTCGAAGGTCGAGAGATCGAGTTCGGGGTCGAGCGTCTGAGTGACCACGACCGTCTGAGCGGGCGCGGTTGCTGCCGCCAGGTTTTCGAAGCGGATCGTATAGAAAAGGGACGAATCCTGCCGCAGGAAACCTTCCGGACCGAAGCCTGCGGGTCCAATGATGTCGTTGGGGTCGTGGGCAAAGACCTGGAAGATTTGAGCATCGTCTTCAATTTCGCCCGGAGGAGCGGGAAGGCCGAAGTCGGGCTTGTCGCAGTTGGTTAAGTTACCGCACGCAGCTGCTTCCATAGATTCCATACCAGCCTCGAGGTCCAGTTGCCATAACATAAGGGCGACGTTCGCGCCCGCCAGGGGGAGCCTGGGGAGCCTGGGGAACGGTTTCGGCAGACCCCCATAGCGTCCTGAGGCATCTGGCGGTTGCACCGCGGGCTGCGTTCCTGGGTTAATTGGACCCTGTGGTGACGAGGAAGGCGGCGCGAATGGCGATAATGGCGCTACCGGGGCTGATGCTGGGTGGGGGCCGAGCTGGACTTGTTTAGGCGACTCAAGAGGACTTAGCACTTCTGTCAAGATTTGCGTGGCCTCATTCAGCCCTATCAGCCCGGACGGGTCTATCCACCCCACCGGCTCGTTACCCACATAACGATAAAGATTCAGTCC
>JANNGQ010000249.1:0-2866 GCA_031403975.1 Planctomycetota bacterium | reverse complement strand
GATCAAAGTCAGCACGACCACCGTATCGTCTTGATAATCGCAGACAAGGACGTGCTTTCTGACCCGATAGAAATACAAGCCGGGAGAAGCATCCGGCTCCAGTCGCAGAATGTCGGGATTCTCAGTCAGCCGGTCGAGCGCAGCGGCAATGTCGTCAAGGTAACTGTGGGCAGTCTTCCGACCCCATTCCTTGACGGAGTATCGCTCAATCTCGCGGAGATCTGCCAGAGCCCGTTGCGTGAGTTCGAGATCGGTCTTCTTAGATGGTCTCTTGCGGCGACTCAATCTGCGGATTTCTTCATCAACTGACGAAGGTCGCCGCGATAGGGCACGGTACGCCCGTGGATAGCATCCTGATAGCCGTTCAGAATGGCATCACGAATCTGTGCGGCTTCGAGTCGCTGCTTCTTTTCCCTGAGAATGTCGCGCACGAATTCACTCGGTGTGGCGTACAAGGTGCCATCTCCCGAGTTCTGGTCGACAAATGCTCTGAGCTCGTCGGTCAGAGACAGGTTCAGAGTGGTGCTCATCGGCCGTTCTCCAGTCGGTTTACGTCAACTCCAGCATTTTACCGCGGCAGTTTATTTATGTCAATATTTGCCATTGTCCGACACTGCATGTCCATGCTCATCGAAAACTCCCGGACCAGCTGCATCTGTTGATCCAGTCAGTAGGTTATGCTTCAGCATAACACTCCTCCCTACGACCGGTCGACAAACGCGCCCGCACGCAATCAACAGATCGCAAGCACGAAACGATTCCGGGGATTGCTGCAGCCTGCAGGCTCCAATACGGTCATCCGGAAGAATTCCGCTAAACCGTCGCCAGCAAGTCAGGTCCAGCGGTGCCAGATGACGACTGCAGCGTATCGTCGAGATTTCTTGATCGTGCACTGCCATTCCTGCTGAACTCCCCGCTGCCGCTGTGGCTGGCGTCGGACCAGCCTGCAGCTGGCGAGTCCTCCAATGTGCCCCGACGCTCCGCGGCGGGTCTGTCTCAGTTGTCCCCTGCTTCAGCACGGCTGGTCCCACAGCGCCCAGGCAGTGGTACGCCTCAACTTCAAAAGCGGTCCGAGCCGGGCCACCCAGTCTTTCACGAATTGCCAAATCCGAGTTTGCCGTCGCGTTTGACAACCTGCTAAAGTCGCTTCGGCATCGAGTGTCCTGGAGCCGATGAAGCATGCATGTCATTTCGCAGAAGAGCTTGCGGGCGTTTTGGGCAAGGCATCCTCTGGCGAAGAATCCGTTGCCGGCTTGGTTCACGCGAACCAGGCACGCGGAATGGGACAGTTTCGAGGATGTGAAAGCCGACTTTGGCTCGGTGGATCAAGTGGGCCGACTCACGATCTTCGATATCGGCGGAAACAAGTATCGACTGATCGCTCACATTCATTTCAATCGAGGAAAGGTGTATGTCCGGCACGTGCTGAGGCACGCGAATTACGACAAGGGGGCTTGGAAAAAAGACCTCTGACAGACGTTGCTGGACGTCGATCTTTCCAGCATCCCCCGGCGGATTGACGGCTGCGAGTGGTCCACATGGCATTACCCACGAAACGGCGGCGTGCTGTGCCGCCTGACAGTTATTTGTCGCTGATTCATCGTTTCCCGTTGCGAGCGATTCGGAATGACCGCGAGCTGGACGAGGCGATCGCCCTCATCAACGAACTGCTCGACCGGCCGAAGCTCGACGAAGGAGAGACCGACTATCTGGACGTGCTCGGCGACCTCGTCGAAGCCTGCGAAGAACGTGCGCATCCGATTGAGCCGGCCTCGGACGCGGCGATGCTCGAAAGTCTGCTGACCGATCGCGGTCAATCCCAACTCCAGGTCGCCGCCGCCACGCGCATCGCCAACTCCACGCTGTCCAACGTACTGCACGGCAAACGCCAACTGACTCGAGACCACGTCCGCCGCTTGGCCAAACACTTCCAAGTCGATCCCGGCGTGTTTCACGGTTGAGCGTCTGTACGGTGCGGAGCAACGCGGTCTGGCGTTGCAGAAGGGTCGCAAAACCGCACTCACCGCGGCGGGGGCCACTGGTGAGGGTCCGCGATCAACATCGCACGGCGACGGGTCCGAGACAGCGCGTGGTGGCGTGGCTGGGGAAGCTGGATGAGGCCGGGCGGCTCGGGGTGAAGCAGGCGGCTGAGGACGCTCGGCGGTCCCCGCCCGCGGCGACTGATCACCACGCGCAGACCAGGTGAATGTGATTCGACAGGATCGCCAGACACAGCAGGTCGATCCCAAAGTACCGAGCCTGCTGGACCAGCTGTTCATCGATCCAGACCTTCCGATGATCGTCGTTCCCGCCCGGATCACCGAGCCCCGACCGTCAGGGAGCGGGAGCCGATTCGCTGCCGAGTCCGGTCGCTGACGCTCGCGGCTCGGTACGCGGCAGGCAACAAATGAAACTGGTGCAGGTACCTGGCAACAACGTGTTGCGTCCCGGATGGCAGTGCCCAAAGTCCAGGAAATTCACCCAGAAAAGCCCGCCATGACAATTCGCAGCCGAACGGAGCAGCAATTACAATGCATGTCCTTGTTCTTGCTTGTTCTTCCATGTGTCCTTGTTCTTCCTTGTTCTTCATTGAAGAAATCGAATGTACGCTGTGGCACACGCTGCTTTGTCAGTGTGGGCGTTGCAGGCAGATCCTTTTCCTGAACGAATTCGCCAGTCTCCAGGATTCACCGACTGAATGGGCCAAAGCGGCTGCACCATTTGTTCAAGCGAAAGGTTGGAGTGCGATCGGCGAGTGGGAACTCCTTTGCGATGAATGCACGCCATTGTGTCATGCCAAAAGTGAGAGTGCGTTTAAGTTCTATGAGAAGGTACGCATCCAATCGACCGATGCGGCCAAAACCCC
>JANNGQ010000248.1:0-7693 GCA_031403975.1 Planctomycetota bacterium | reverse complement strand
CGTTCGAACGAAGGTTGCTCGGCCAGATCGTCAACCGACTCGCCGCAATAAGATACGCCGCATTCCGAAAAGCAGAGAAGTTCTGACTTTCCGCAGACGACTTCAGCAACACCGCTGGCCTCGCGGGCATCACGCAGCCGGATATCTTCCACAAGCCGCCGCAATCCTTTTACAAGATGCGGGGCGGGCACTCCTGTCTGATCCATAAAGGCAGATTCCCTTCTTCTTCATGAATGGCGATACCACCCGATAACTCAGCAGCAATCACCGGCGGCGAGAATCGTTCTCACCGGCTGCCGTTGTCACTGTCGTCTGAATTGCCGGACGCAGAAAACTCTACCCGACAATCAGCCGTCTGGGAATCGTGAACGTGTGCGCGTATCAAATCGAGCGAAGCATCGCGGGTGATGGGATCAGATTGCCCAGCGCGGGCTTCGCCCGCAGGCGAAACGCGATTTGTTTCAAACGCAGAGGGCGCGGAGGATCGCAGAGGGACGGAAACACTGAGTCGTTATTGACTTCTCTGCGTACGTCGGCGTCCTGTGTAGTGAATCCTGCTGTCTTAGTTTCACCTGTACCGAGATGAGTTCTTCGCGCCACGCGAAGACTCTGGCTGTTAGTCGTACAAAACTGAGAATCGGAGCAAAGTCTATAGATCGCTCAACGGATTTGTTTTGGACTCGAGGGGCATCCTGACCGGTGAGTTCAGCCGGTGAGATTCAAAGACTGCGAGGACCATTTCAATTGTCCCGCGGGCTTCGTACATAGAGCACTTCGGAGGCCGGTCCTCTTCAATGGAAGCGATCAGATCCCGGGCTGCGGCCGGATTGCCGCCTTCGTAGCCTGTGACCGTGATCGGTTCCGGCATGTCGACTCCGGCAGACGAGATCGTCCGCCACGCGACCGAATTCCGCGAGGCTCCCCATCCGGGGTCGTTCAGCAGAAAGGCCGGATTGGCATAGCCTGAGGCATGATCGATCATGCCTTTGCTGCCAAGGATGCGCAGGCCGAAGCGATTCGGACTGCCTCCCGCTGCTTTTTGAGATGAGAAGTATCCCGTAATACCGCCGCGGAACCGGTACATCGCATCAACTCGATCCCCGGCCAAAGGTCCCAGACCTTCATTACCCGGTTGAACATGTTCTCGGGTGACTCGCCGATCTTTCTGATGCAGTGTCGCAAAACAGGATTCCGGTTCACCACCGAAGGCGCGCATCAAGTCCAGCACATGGGTTCCCAGGACCCAGAGATCCTCTGCTCCGCCCCGCGCGTCTTCCTTGCCCCGGGCCCGGATCTCGAGGACGTCGCCGATTTCTCCGGACTGAATCAGCCGGCGGATGACGTCCAGCTGCGGTGAGTATCTGCTGATGTGAGCGATGGCGAGTTTCAGATGCCGCATTTCGCACGCATGAATCATCTCGTCGGCCTCCGCCAGAGTTCGGCAGAGTGGTTTCTCCATATACATATGACAGCCGTGTTCGGCACAGGCCAGAACCATATCACGGTGCTGATCAACCCAGCGCGGGCAGATGGCGACGATGTGCGGCGTTTCCTTGTCGAGCATTTCCCGATAGTCAGCATAGGGCGTCGCGGCCCCCGTGCGAATCACGGCTGCCTGCCGCCCGATCGCATCCTGATCGGCGACCGCCACGACCTCACACCGGTCTATGGACTGCCATACCGCATCCAGCCCGTGTCCGTAGTCACCCCGCCCTGTGCTTCCGATGATCGCGACCTTGTATCTGGCCATCTGCGTACTCGCAAAGAAAGTGCTGTCAGAAAGGTGCAACGTGAGCAAGGCCGGCAATGGCCTTTTGAAGTTGCGCTATTGCTTAGGGCCAGAGGCCCGACACATCCTCAGCCGGTGGCGTAAGCCACCGGCAGTGGAGAAATTATGCGTTTCAGGCCTGAAGGGCCGGCACATCCATCAGTGTGTCGACCCTTCGGGCCTCAATCAAATTACGCTCCCGAACCGGTGGCTTACGCCACCGGTCCCGGCGCGCCGGGATCGGCCCTCCGGGCCTGAAATGCGCAACTTCAAAACTGGCGCGTCGGGTTAGTATTCCACTGCAATTGTTGACCGAGTGGCGCTTCCCGATGATGATTGGTCACACATCGGCAGGGACCGCCCAATGCCCGACGCGGTATTGCCGCCGCAGCATCGCGTTGGCCTTCACACTGTTGCTGATCATCTCCTGCTCGGGATCGAATTCCAGAATCTGACCCGTTCGAGCCGCGATGTTCGCGAGATGCACGATACTCGCCGACAGCCGACCGGCATCAACAGATGCGTTCAAGGTCCTGGCAGGATCGCGGATGGCATCAAAGAAATTCTGGTGATGTGCAGGCAGATCCGCAGTACCTTCGCGTTCTGCCAGCAGCTTGCCCTTCATACCGAACATACGCCAGCCGACAGTGTGTCCCATGATCAGCACACCGGTCGTTCCGTAGAATGCGACACCGTTCTCGTAGCCTTCCTGAACATAGGGAGACCAGATCCGCTGTTCAAAGATCAGTTGCCTGCAACGACCTTCCGGAGTGCCGGGTGTCGGGTACTCACACAACGCATACTGAGTATCGGGAAACTGCTGATCGTCGTCGAAGAAGTTCTTCTGCCCGAAACAGACAATGCGGCTGGGATGCGACTGTACCCCAAGTCCCCACAATGCGACATCGATATCATGCACTCCGTCATTGCCGATATCTCCGCAGCCGAAGTCGTACCACCATCGCCAGACACCGTGCAGCAGATTCGGACGCCAGTCCGTTTCCGGAGCAGGCCCCAGCCATGACGCAAAATCCAGATGTGCCGGGGGTGTGCCGGGCTGAGTCTTCCCGATGGAACTTCGTCGCTGACTGTTCCAGGCTTTTGCGACAAGGATCTCCCCGATCTCGCCCTTCTGCAGGCGGCTGATCCCGTCCTGAATGCACTCCGTGCTTCGACTCTGAGTCCCCACCTGCAGTCGTTTTCCGGAGCGGAGGACTGCATCGGCCAGCAATCGGCCTTCCCGGACGTTGTGGCAACAGGGCTTCTCCACATACACATGCTTGCCGGCATCGAGGGACAGGATCGCCGCCGGAGTGTGCCAATGATCCGGAGTCGCAATGAAGACGGCATCGACATCGGGATCGTCCAGAACTGTTCGAAGATCGCCGGTCGACTCAGCTTCCGTCCCGGAACCATCCTTCACGATCTTTGCCGCCGCCGCAAGTCGCTGTTGATCGACATCGCAGACCCAAACGACGGCAACATCCTTCCGACCCGACAGAAGGTTCAGATGATTCGTCCCCATGCCGCCGCAGCCGATGACGCCGACGCGAATCGGATCTGCTGTCTGCGGACTCGCGTCCGACCGTTGTTCAGCGGCGACCATCATCGCTGCCGCAGTGACGGCCGTCGTTTTCAGAAACTCTCGTCGGGGCGGGATCATGGTTCAGCTCCGTTCAGCTTGGACAACGCTCTACTCAACTTTCGGTGTTTCCAACTGCCTCCATCCCCAGCGGTACAGATTGCGGCTGTCCGTGTAGCGAGATTCGGAGGCGGCCGCTCCCAGCACCACAACAATCAGCCGTCGACCGTTGCGTTCGCCAGTGGAAACCAGACAGGCACCCGCCTGATCGGTGGTGCCGGTCTTGATTCCGTCAAAGCCCTGCGTTGCGAGAAGTTCGTTGGTATTCTTCCACAAAACGTTTCTGAAATATCCTCCCGGGCCGGTGACTGTTGCTCCATGCTGCCGTGTGCGAATATAACTCCGCAGCAACTCGCTGCCCAGCGTCGCGCGGGCAAGGATGGCCAGATCCGTCACCGTCGACTGATGGCGGGCATTCGTCAGGCCGTGAGGATTCGTGAAGTGTGTGTTCATCATCCCGAGTCGGGCGGCTTCGGCATTCATCGCATCGACGAACTGCAGCAGCGGGTCCACACCGGCGACCTCTGAACCGGGCGCATCAGTCGCCGGGTCGACAGAGATTCGGGCACCGAAATACTCGGCCAGTGCTATGCTCATGTCATTCCCCGACGGAAGCATCAGCCCGTACAGAGCTTCGCGGATCGTCAACTGTTCTCCGGATCGAATGTCTGATGTCGAGCCTCGGGTGTCATCCGCGCGGGCCGACATTGTCAGTGTCTCATCAAGTATTGTCGGCTGTTGTTCCGCAAGTCGCACCACTAGCCATGCCGTCATGATTTTCGTCGTGCTCGCAAAATCGAGCGGTGTTTCGGCCTCGAAACTGCCAATCGTTCTGCCGTCGGCCGCGTCCACAATCGTCCACGCATTGGACGAAACGAACGGCGGCCCGTCGAGTTCATCCGCGGGCTGCTTCGCGAGCACTTCGGAGTTGATCATAGCGGGATCTGCAACCGGCGATTCTTCAACGACCGGCCCGAGAGCTTTCCAAAGATCAGCATCGGCAATCGTGGTCGCTTCCAGGCTGTTGGCTTCACGGAATCTTTTGACGGCGGCTTCAGTCGCCGGGCCGAAATCGCCGTCCACGCCCAGATTCGGCGACGGCTGAAGCCTTGCGTTCAGAGTTCTCTGCAAAAACTCCACACGCGTTCCGAAGGCACCAATGCGGAGTTCATCCGGTTCGTCGGCCGGACCGCGTTCCCACTCCGGATTGAAATGATCGAAGGCTGTCCTGGTAATCTGTCCGATCAGCGCATGAGCCGCATTCTCGTCTTCCCAACTGCGGTCTTTGTTGTTTGTCGTGAGCACGCAAACGGCAAACGGCCCCTTTGGACCGAACACAATTCCGGCATCGCAGCGACTCGCCGCAACGGCTCCGGATTTATGAGCGACTCTGGTTCCTTTCGGCAGCGGACTGACGATCTTTGATTTGTCGTCGCAGGACAGAAGGTGTTCCATCATCGCTTTGCAGGATGACTCCGATGCGGCTGTGCCCGTGTGAATCGCCTGGAGCAATTCGACCGTTTCTTTCGCCGTCGTACTGCCCAGCCCGAACAGCCGGCTGCGTTCGGGCGATAGAGAAGTGTCGCCCCGATAGACTTTGGAGTTCAGGCGGGTCTGCGGAAAGCCCAGAGATTCCATGGTTGCCGCGGTGGTCGGCAATCCGATCTGATCGATCACCAGATTCGTGGCGGTGTTGTCCGAATACCGGATCATCAGGCGAATCGCGTCCCGCACTGAAATTGACAGCCCGGACGACAGATGGTCCGTCAGAATCCCGGAGCCGGGAACTTTGTCGGCTTCGCTCAGCACGATGAGCTTTGAAAGGTCCAGTTCCCCGGCATCGGCCATGCGATACGCCGTAACCATCACGGGCAGCTTAATGAGACTCGCTGTCGGCTGCACGGCATCGGCTCGCCAGGCGAACTGCTGACCGTTGTCCAGATGTCGGATGAAAACGGCAACGTCGCCCTTATGTGCGTCGATCAGCGGACGCAGGCTCTCGCTAAGATCAGCGGCCGGCAGAGCCTGAGCGAAAACAGCCAGGCAGGCGATCAGTAACGAGGTGTGAAATGGATGCCATCGTGAACTCGGCGGTTTCATCGTGGCTTCTCCAGCTCAACCAGAATCCCTCCCAGTTTGAAAATTTCATGAAACCGAGTGAACCAGTGAACGCGGCCCCAGCGCAGACCGACGGCCTCGGCCGCCACTTTGAGTTCTTCCCGATTGAAAGTCCGGCACTTCCACGTATGGCTGGTCAACAGCCCGGAGAAGGAATCTTCGGTCGCCAACAGCAGGATGGTCCCGCCCGGCCGAAGGACTCGTGCGAATTCGCTCAGTCCGTCTTTCGGGTCGGGCAGATACTCCAGGACATAGCCACACGTCACGCAGTCAAATGTTTCATTCCTGAAGGGCAGCAAGCGCATGTCGGCCGCGACGAAGACCGGGCGATCTGACTGCAGCCGTTCCCGAGCTCGTTTGAGCATTTCCCACGACAGATCGAATCCAACGACTTCCGTATCCGGACGACTGGTGGCAAGCAGATGGCGAATGATCTGGCCAGCCCCGGAGCCAACGTCCAGAATCCGGTCAAACCTTCGTGCATCAAAACGTCCAGAGTGGAATAGTTTTCCCATCAGGGGTTCATGCAGGGAAAAGATGCTGCTGAATTTCAGCGCGGCACCGCGAGGCCCGTCGTAGAGCCGACGAACAGATTTTTGGTATTGGCCGAATTCTTTGCGCCTGATACCGCGGAATTCTCCCAGCCTCCGAATCTGCTGGCCGGCTCTTTTCTTGAGGTTCTGGACTCTTTTTTTCACGGTCAGCCATCCCTTTGCAGTTCACCCGCGGCAGATGTGAGACGAACAGTTTCAGCCTGAGTCGCGGATCCTGACCTGGCGCATGCCGACGACTCGCCCGCATCAACGTCGGATCTGCAGCCTCAGGTCAATCGATCTTTCCTGACGGCGTCAAGATATAGCGCCGCGGTTGCGGATTGAAAACGTGACTGTTTGAATTCTCCGCAGTTCAAGTCAACCATGTGGAACTCACGTGATTCGCTGTTCAAGCGTATCCATTTAGCCAACTTCCGCCGGGAATCGACCGCTAACCTTGAGATTCGGGCGAATTGCGTCCATCATTCACTCGGCTCCACCAACCCGTGAAATCTTAGGCAAGGACAATCAAGTGAGCAGCAGCGATCGTGCGACAAACGCCGTGCTGCGGGTTCTGTTCGTATGCACTGGGAATACCTGCCGCAGCCCAATGGCAGAAGCCGTCTTCCGGAAAATGGTGGCCGAAAAACTCACTTGCCGAGACTGGGAACTCCGGGAGAAGGGAATCGATGTCTTTTCTGCAGGAATTGCGGCCTCTGAAAGTGCCCCGGCCTCGCGTGAGTCGGTACAAATCATGCAGGAGTGCGGGCTGGACCTGACCCAGCACCTCAGTCAGCAGGTGACAAGTCACATGCTTGAGGAATCGACGCTCGTACTGACCATGACTGAGCGGCATCGCTGTGTGCTCTGTGAGGCGAGGCCGGATCTGACGGATCGATTTCAACTGCTGCGACGTGATGGAGAAGACATCTCAGATCCGATCGGCGGTACTCTGGAAGAATACCGATTCTGTTCAGCGCAGATCTCTGAAAACATCGGGCGCTGGATCGACGAATTGTTCAGGAAGGATTCAAAATTGCTATGAAAATCGGCATTGCCAGTGACCATCGAGGCGTTCAGCTGAAAGCCCGGCTGGCGCAGCTATTGCAGACCATGGACTGTGAAGTCCGCGACTTCGGGCCGTTTGAAGCTCAGAGTGTGGACTATCCCGATTACGCCGCTCAGGTTTCGCGTGAAGTTTCCAACGGCAACGTTGACCGTGGAATTCTGATCTGCGGTACGGGCATCGGCATGTGTATCACAGCCAACAAATTTGCCGGAGTGCGGGCGGCTCCATGTCATGACAGCGTGACGGCGGAATACAGTCGACGGCATAACGACGCCAATGTGATCTGCCTGTCCGCCGATCAACTCAGCGATCAGCTTGCCGATCAGGTGATTCGGATGTGGCTGAAAACCCCGTTCGAAGAGGGACGCCATGCCCGACGGCTGCAGAAGATCGCTGACCTGGAACGGGAAGTCGCCAGTCAGTTGTGTCACGATGAGAATCTCAAGCCAAAGGACTGTTGAAATCCTGCGAAATGCAGATTCCTCGCGGGAATCATTGACGCAATCGCCTTCACGTTGAAGCACCGGAGGCAAGGGAACTGTCTGTTTTATCGTGGGGCAGGC
>JANNGQ010000247.1:0-2662 GCA_031403975.1 Planctomycetota bacterium | reverse complement strand
GACGGTCCTGACGGATCTGAAGACGATCTCGATGTTCGGCGATCAGCGAATTGTGCTGATCGAAGATGCCGACGACTTTGTTTCAGACAACCGTAGTGTGCTTGAGAAATACGTCATTCAGGCGGCAAAGAAATCACTGTTGATTCTGGATGTCCGCAGCTGGCCGAAGAACACGAAGCTGTTCAAGCTGGTGGATCAGCACGGACTGGCGCTGGACTGCAGTGAACTGACCGGTGCGGTGCTGGTGAAATGGCTTCAGAAAATGGCAAAAGATCAACACGGGAAACTGCTCGACCGTGACTCGGCGGCTTTGATCGTCCATCTGGCCGGAGACGGACTGAATCTCCTGCAGCAGGAAGTCGCAAAACTCGCGTCACTTGCGGGAGACGCTGAATCGATAACCCGCGATCACGTTACGAAAGTCGTCGGCGGCTGGCGGACGGAAACGACATGGGTCATGCTGGATGCAGTGCGGGACAATCATCCCGGCAAGGCCATTGAAGCCCTGGACAAACTCATGCTGGCCGGTGAGGCACCTCAGAAAGTCCTTGGAGGCGTGACGTTTGTGTTTCGGAAGATTGCCGAAGCCACGGAGAAGGCCCGGACAGGAATTCCGTTGCGAGAAGCGATTTCGTCGTCCGGAGTGTTTCCCAATGCCGTCGGGCCGAGCGAAACATATCTGCGACGCATCGGATTCGAACGTGCCAGCCGTATTCTGCAGCTGCTGATCGAAGCAGACACCGATATGAAGGGCGGCATTCGAGTCGACCCTCACCGGCTGCTGGAACGGCTGTTCGTGAAACTCGCGGGGGAAACGGCAGCGATCGCGTAGACGTTCATGGTTTTTGCGGTCTCTAAAGTCGTAGGTTAGACTTCAGCCTGCCGACAGCGTCCCGATCGTTGTGTTTACCCGATGCAACTGGCAGGCCGAAGCCTGCCCTGCGAAGACTGCCATGGACATCCACTTGCTGACCAGTTCAACCATCTCGAAAACTCTGCTCATCCTGTTGGCGCTGTCAACGTCAGTCATTGCGCAGGATGCAGCGACGACTGATCCACAGCGGGAAGTGCTTGATCAGTTTCTGGATCGCTTCGACCGCATCACTGAGCAAGGTTTCATCCGCACACGCAGAGCAGGCGACACGGGGGTCGGCTACACACTGGAGTCGCTGCTGGAGCTTGAAGAAAACAACTCCCCGCGAGGCGATTTTCTGGGAATGGAAGTCAAGGCGTATCGCGATGCCGAAGTCGAATTCGACGATCAGGAGAAAATGAATCTGTTCCTGAAAGAGCCGCAATGGTCCGACGGTCTGAAGTCCGCCGAACGGATTCGCCAGTACGGTTATCGCGATCCCAACGGACGGCAGGCGTGGTATCTGTCCGTGACCGGCAGGATCAACAACGCGGGTCTGCAGCTTCGAGTCAACGAAACACGCGATTATCTGACTCTGTTGAGGATTGGTCAGCCCATTGCGAACTGGTCTGTCGAAGTGCTGCAGAAGCGGCTCACTGAGAAGCACTCGCACTCGGTGTTCGCCGCGGCGGAATCTCGCAGTGAGGGCCGTGAGGAAGAATTCAGATATCGCACGGTGACCTGGTGCCGAGACCCGTCGGCTGCGAGATTGCTCGACCTGGTCGACAGCGGCGACGTCATCGTGGAACTGCGAATGCATCTGCGCGACGATGGCTCGGTTCGCAATCATGGAACAGCATTCCGTGTCCGCAAACATCGTCTGAAAACTCTGTTTGCCAGACAGGATCGGGTGCGGCCGAAGGCGGATGCAGAATGAATTCAGTCGACCCGGACCGCTCCGATATGACGCACTCGCAGTTTCTGACGAGTGCCGCCGTCGTTGAAGGCGGAATGCTGCTGGTGGCGTTCCTTGGCGGGTGGCTGGCTGGTGTTAACCCGACGGCACAACTCCGCTGGTCGATCGAAGACTTCGGACTGGGGTTGCTGGCCACCGGACCCATGCTGATTCTGCTGCTCATCTGCATGCTCTCCCGAACGAAGGGCATGCGGCAGATTCGTGAGTTCCTGCGGGACAGTATCGGTCCGTTGCTGAACTCGTGCACCTGGTATGACATCGTCCTGCTGGCCTCGCTGGCCGGCGTGTGCGAGGAAGCGTTCTTTCGCGGTTTCCTGTTTTGCTGGATGCAACCCTGGAATCTGATGCTGGCTGTCGTGATCACAAACGTGCTGTTCGGACTGGCTCATGCGGTGACGCCTGTTTATGCATTGCTGGCAGCATTTCTGGGGATTTACCTGACGGCGCTTGTGGCGGCGGATCCCACACCCAATCTGCTGATCCCTGTCACGGCCCATGCCGTTTACGACCTGATCGCGTTTGTCGTCGTCATCCGGGATTATCGGCAAGCAACCGGTTGATCGCAGCACGGGTCCTGTCCAGACTCATTCGGTCGCGAGAAAACCGACCCGCCTTCAGCATTGTTTTGTCGCTTGTGCCCTTACGACAAGTACTCCGCGAGGATCCGGCCCGTGTGCGATTGTCTGCAGGCGGCAATCTCCTCCGGAGTGCCATAGGCAATGAGTTCGCCTCCTTTGAGTCCGCCTTCCGGGCCGAGGTCGATGACGTGGTCGGCCGTTTTGATGACGTCGAGATTGTGCTCTATCACGATCACCGAATGACCGTTGTCCACC
>JANNGQ010000246.1:0-5665 GCA_031403975.1 Planctomycetota bacterium | reverse complement strand
GAAGCTGTAGGTGAGCCATGGCCGCCAGGAATTCAAACCCGGGGTGGCCGCTGTGCTGGTCGAACAGATCAGCCGCCTGTTGGAATTCTCCGCGGCGGAAGTGGATCGCGGCCTTTAACTTGGGCTTCCAGTGAGAATCAGTACGGTCCGCGGCGGCGGTCAACCGTGCGAGAGTCTCGGCGGAAATCGTATCTGTGCCGGCGATGAGCGTGTAAACCAACCAAGTTGACGAATCGGCGTCGGTCAGTTTCTCGGCTCTGGCAAACAATTCGGCTACCGCCTGGCGATAACCGTCGCTGTCTCCTGAAATCAAATTGAGAATCGCTCGCTCACGCGAGTAGTACCATTCGGTATACCAGCTCGGTTCGCGTTTGTTCCAGACCTGGCGGTAATCGTCGGCGGCCTCTGCCCACCGAGCACGTTTTGCCCAATGTTCCTTGCGCCACATGAATGGGTCGAGACCGGCGTTGGGGAGTTCTACCGCGCGGGTGTAGTCCGCCAGCGCATTGTCAAGCTGCCGCAATCGGTCGTACATTTCCGCCCGGCGGACAATACTGAAATGGTTTTGAAACCGCCACGTTTTGTCGGTGAGTAGTTCATCGACACGGCCCCAGTCGGCGGCAGCGAGTTCCCAACGTTCGAGCTTTTCATACGCCTCGGCCCGCGCGGCGAAGGTCATGGCATCCGTGGCACCGGCGGTAATCGCCTTGCTGTATTCGGGGATGGCCCGTTCCCAATTCAACCTCACCGCGAACAGGTCGCCAATGCCGCTCGCTGCAGTTGGGTGTTGGTTGATCAAACGTTCGACGGCCGACTGGTCGTCGAGCACGTAATATGCGGCCGCCAGTTTAGCCCAAGGGTCGGTGAGCTTGAGGGCGGTGATGCGTTGCTGTTCGCTATCAAATGCGGCGGGGTCACTGGAAACCCAGAGACGGAATCTTCCGAGATTCTGCCCGGGCCACTCCGTGTTCGCAGAAAAATGCATCTGGAATTCCAACCGCGCTCCGTCCTGGCAATCCAACGGCTGACTGGGCAGATACACGGCCACGTGTGGTTTGGAAACGCCGCCACCGATGTTCCAGTGATTTGTCGACAGGTCGAAAATAGAATGATCGGCGATAACGCGTTTGATTTCGATCCGTTTCGATTCACCCTCCGGAACGTGGGCGGTGATTGCAAAATTGACCATGGCGAAGTTTCCGCGATCGCGTTCATCGTCACGCCCCGGTCCCTGATTTGGCAGCGACTCGTGAGTCAGGGCCTCCAGGCGGATGCCATGGACTTGACGCACCTTGGTCTCGGCGGCAATTGTGTAAGCATCCCCCAGTGGATTCTTGCCACTGGCGAGGATCGAACCGTCGGGGAGCCGCGTCAGCGTTGCTCCTCCTGTGGATTGCACTTCGGTCGGTTTCAGCAGGGTCCAGACGCCCGTGTCGTAAAGCAGCAAGTCGGCCAACTCGCCTGCCAGGGATGAGTTCTCCGATTCCTTGACCAACTGCTCCTCGAATACCACACGGGCTTTGGCTCTGACGGATTCGACGAGCGCAAACTCGCCACTGTCCGTCAGTCGTTGTACGAGCGCAACCAGCCGCCGGGACCACTGCGGATTTCCGGGCGCCGCCCGCAACCAGTCGGCCGAGGCCGCCTCCCAGTTCTGCTGCTGTTCGTACGCCATCGCCCGTTTTGCGAAGAGTCCCGGAGACGGTGCGTCGACTTGAATTCCACGGCTGTAGAGAGCGACGGCCTGCGCCCAGTCCCGCCGGCCTGCGTAAGCATCGCCGATTACTCCAGCCATTTCTGGATCCTCGGCCATCAGACTGTCGAGCGTTGCCTGATCGACGCCATCTGGATAGACCACCGGTAGTTTACGACTGACCTCGGAAAGCCCGTAGGCGAACAGGCGGTTTGCAGGTTGCTCCTTACTCTGTTTGCTCCAGAAGGTCAGCAGCGACACTACGTGTTGTCTGGAATCTGCTGCGCCGATGGCGACCTGACGATCAACGAGCTGAAGCTGAAAATGAAGCAGATGCTGCCAGGCGGCCGGGTTGGAATCCGGATTCTGCGTCAGCTCCTGCCAGAAGCTGATCGCCTGCTGCAACAAGGCTGTGCGATCATCGGGCTTGTCCCCTGGCGTGACGTCCAGATTCTTCACATAAACGATGGCCAGGTTGCCCTGGGCCGAGGCTTTTGACGGATTGTCTCGGACGATGGATGTTCGAATGCTGACCGCTCTTGTGTAATGAGCAATCGCGTCAGCAGGTCGTCCCTGTCGATTGGCAATATCTCCCTGCAGTTCTTCGTCCGCGGCCTGCGTCATTGGGTCACGGCCGGGGGGGAGTACCACCTTGATGCCGACGGGCCCTTCCTCCGTGGTGATCGCGATGTCGGACTTAGTGAATGATGCAAGCTGTTCTGAGGATTCCGGGTCGATAAACAGAAATTCGCTCCCGGGTGAAACTTTGCTATATTGGATCGTTTCTTTTGGGGCAATCGCTGTTGGAGTCCTTCTTTTCGATTTAACCGCGCCCAAGCCCCGAGTCGCTACTTCGTGGTAGTCAATCCGGATGGCCTTGTCACTGTGGTTGGTAAACTCAATCAGGTCTGTCGACTCGTTGATGGTTTGAGCTGTGCGCACTGTGTAGAGCCTGAGGTCATCCACTGCCCGATAGAAGCTCGAACTGCGTGGAGTTTCGCCCTCCCATGGCAGGGACTTGGCGAAGAACAGGTTGGGATTAAATCCGGCATAGGCCAGGGTGAGTCCATCCGGGCTCACAGCGATGCTGCCCACGTTTGCGCCACCGGTCAGAGCGATCAGCTCCTTTCCAAGTTTCCAGTCCAGAACGCGAACCTTGTCGTCGCTGCAAAGGGCATACAGACGGTGCCCGTCCGCACTGAACTTGCAGGACTTGAAACTGACTCCTGGCTGTGACTCGATGGTCGTTTGCGCCTTGCCGAGGCTGCTGTTCCATACAACCAATCGGTCCAATCCCGGGTTCTGGTGATGCGCAAGAATGGCAATCAGTGCACCCTCGGGATGAAAATCGGGTGGAATTGCTGCATCACCGTTGTGTTCAGCTTCCAGACTGTTCAGGAGACGTCCGGTCGCGACGTCCCAGACCAGTAATCGCTCTCTCGTCTGAACCGCCGCGCGGCTACCGGAAGGATTGATTGCGACCGGGCCATTTCCTTTCACGTCGGGGGCAGGAACAGGCTCGTTGGACTCGAGATCAAAAACAGCTGGATTTCCATCTTCCGACGCGACGATCAGGATCCGGCCCTTGTCATCAAATGCCGCACTGAAGGGCCGGGCGACGGGAATCGATCGAGTTGACTCAGCGTCAGTACCACCTGAGTCTCCGGGGAAGAACAGCAGGCGATCTTTACTGTAATCGAGCAGTTCGTTTGTTTGCCGACTAATCATTGGGAATACGTTGATGTACCCGCCCCGGTCGGGATACACGAAATGCCGGTAGCTGAGGGAATCAAGCTGGTACAGCGAGTTGTGGCGATCCCAGGTTCGATAGAGAAGGCTTTTGCCGTCACTTGTGAAATCGACGAAATTCGCACTGGCGCTGGCAAAGACAGGTGCCGCGATTCTGGCTGCCAGTGTTTCGGACGGCGTCAGCTTCCAGCACTTAACCAGCCCATCAGCGCCCGCCGTGACAAAACGACCAAGTGGCAGTGTGGCGAGGCCAGTGATCGGCGCACCATGCAGAATGGAGTGCTTTCCGCCATCACCGTCTACTATCTGGACCTCGCCGTTTGCGGTCGCAGACAGCACAGCCCCTGAAACGGGGTCGATATTCAGGTACAACACGTAATCCGATAAATCGCCGAGTAGTTGTCGATTCTCATCGATCGTCTTTCGGTAGACGCTGCTCGCGAATGCGTAAGTCAGTTCGCCCAGTGCCGCGTTGAGAATCGGCGTCGACGAGTTGCGAAGATTGTTGCCGACTTCATTGTAACCGGCCAGTTGAGTCGTCGAGCCCAGCGTCTGCGCGTCAAAGAAGCTGAACCTGGATTGCCCTGCTCCGGCGAGCTGATTATCTACTCCGACGTACTTCCCTGCCTCATCGACAAACACTGCGTTGTAGTTGGGATGCCCGTCCGCAAACAGTCCCAGCCCCGTCAGGGTTGCCTGCGCCCGCTGTACCCAGTTGGATGTTGCAATGCAGCGAAGGGTTCTCTGTTCGAGTACATACAGGTCCTCGCCACTGGCACTGAACGCGCATTCGACCAATCCCGTCCGATCCGATTGATGCACTAGGTTCCCCGTTGCCAGATCAAGGATCTTGAACTGCGGCAGCGCAGTATCGGCGGTGCTGACTCCGACAAACCGGCCCTGGCGGTCGATGGCAAGTTCATGCACGAGTCCAGTCGCTTGTTGCCATACCTGCTGGCGTGACTCCAGGTTCCACAATGCGACTGTGCCACCGATTCCCGCAGTGACCAGAAAGCGACCGTCAACGGTGCCGACAGCAGAACTCAGACCCGTTGCGTCCGTCTGCAGACTCCACTCTTCCAGCGGACACTGAGCCATCAGATATCCCCATTCCCATGCCCGCAGCTCGGGCTGCGTTTGCCAGAGAATGTCGGCGACACGGAATTTGGCTTCCTCGTTCCCCTGCAGCATGGACTCCGCCAGCTTGACGGTGGAGCGATAACTTTCCCGCTGGGCTGTAATTCGATCCGCTTCGGCCTGGTGTGCCGTTCTCTCCATGGCACGCTCAGCCAGTTGAGCCGCCTCACTCAGACGGTTGGCTTCCACTGCGCTTTGCTCAGCTTTGTCCGCGTTTTTCTTAGCTCTGTCCTCGCTTTGCCGCGCATTTTCCGCCTCCTGAGATGCTACGAGTCTCAATTTGTTTGCCTGATTGTTGGCTACTAGCGCAGCAATACAGGCGACACCGGCGACGACAGCGACAGCAGCAAGTCCGGTCATCATCTTTCGCAGTTTGCGAGCCGACCGCTGCTGCTGTTCCAGCCGCAGTTGCTGCGCTTCAGCCAGTTGCTGTGCTTGTTCCAGCTCATGCTGCCGCGCGGCTTCATGGGCCTGCTCTTCGGCGACGCTGGCCTGCCGGCTGGCTTCGAGAAAGCTCATGGCTGTGGCGAAACCTGGGCGGTATCGCTCGGCCCACGCCGCGTTGGGCGTTTTGGATTCCCGCCATGCCAGTGCAATTCCCAGCTCTGGATCACGATACAGTCCGGCTTTGCCCCGTTCGTGCAGGTCGGCGCTTTCCGACAATCGCTGGTAGATGCCGACGGCCTGGGTTTCTTCCTCTACCCATTGCCGCAGCCGGGTCCAGACGCGCATCAGACTCTCGTGCGAGATATCGATGATCGTCTGGTCGGTCAGTTCGACCTCAGGCGACGGCATCAGGAACGTAACGCCGCTCTGCCGGTAGGCGTCGATGATCGGCACCAGTTCTTCGGCCGGAACCTCCAGAATCTGACACAGGCGCCCAAGCCGCTGTGGACGACGAATGCCGCGGCTGTTCGATTCTTCGACCGTCAGTGCCTGAAACAGTCCTCTGCACAATTCGCGCTGACGATCGCTGCCAAGGGACTCATAGATTTCGTCGGCGTGCAGCGACAACGCCTCTGCCATTCGGCCGACCCGCTGGTAGTCGTCCAGATCCAGCTCAGAAAAAGGGGTCAGGTCTAATTG
>JANNGQ010000245.1:0-1570 GCA_031403975.1 Planctomycetota bacterium | reverse complement strand
CACGTATCGAAACGATCGTGGATGTGCCTGACAGTGAGAAGCACTGCAGCGCTCACGGCGAGAAAACGCTGATCGGCTTCGATGTCCGGGAGTCGCTGGTCTATATCCCGCCAACACTGGAAATCCGAGTCACGAAGTTTGCTAAGTACGCCTGTCCGAATCAGCCGCAGTGCAAAGTCACTCAGCCCGAACGTCCGGAAGGACTCATCGAAGGCGATCGTTACGACAGCAGTGTGGCGGCTGAAATCATCACGGCGAATCTGGGATACCATCTGCCGCTCTACCGCGAACAGGACATTTTTGCGGGCAGCGGCTGGGCGCCTCATCGCAGCACGCTGCTGAACATCAAAACGGCAGCCGCTGAGCTGGTGCGGCCCCTGGTGGAATTCTTCGCTGACGAAGTTCGCAGTGACAGCGTCATCGGGACTGATGATACGGGAGTCACCTTGCTGCTGCCGAAAGTGCTGCCAGCGATGGTTCCTGGTGATGTCCGCAGTCCGCGAATTCACGAAGTGCTGTCCACCGCGATGAAGGAGGACAAGAAGCATGTGAAAGCAAAGATGTGGGCCTATCGCGGCAGCACCGTGCCGCTCAACATCATCGATTTTACCGTCAGTCGTCATCGCGACGGTCCCGATCAGTTTCTGATTGACAACAACTTCAAAGGAGTGCTCATCGCGGACTGCTACAGCGGTTACACGGGTATCAGTCTGCGCAGTCGTGACGGCATTACTCATGCGGCCTGCAATACGCACGCGCGTCGAAAGATCTTTGAAGCGCGTCACAATCATCCACAGGTGGCGTCGGTGCTGCTGGCGATGTTTCAGGAACTGTACGACATCGAAACGCGCGCCTGCGGTCTCGATGCAGACTCACGCCTGCAGCTTCGTCAGCCCGAGAAGCGCCCGGTACACATCGCGGAGATAAGAAAAACCTACAAGGGCACCGAGTACACCTCGGTGTACCTGCGGCGGACGTTTCGAGAAGGCGGCAAGGTTCAGCATGAAACCGTCGGTAATCTGTCTGACCTGCCGGACGATCTGCTGGCCACCATCAAGCGGCGACTTGCCACAGGACTGCCACTTGTTGGCGACGGGGGAACGATGAGCATTCGCCGCAGCCTGCCGCATGGAAATGTGGCGGCCGTGCTCGGCACACTCAGGAATCTCGGGCTTGATCAGATGATCGGCGCACGAGCGTGTCGTGAACGAAGTCTGGTCATTGCCATGATTGTGGATCGAGTCATTTCTCCGGGCTCCAAACTGAGTTGCTCACGTGGCGTGCATCCCGAGACCGCACAGAACACACTGGCGGACGAATTGCGTCTCGGCGAAGTGGAGGTGCACGAACTCTACGCCGCAATGGACTGGCTGCTCGAACGGCAGACCCGCATCGAAAACAAGCTCGCAAAGAAACATCTGAAGGACGGCACGCTGGTGCTGTTTGAAACGCGGCCAATGGCGAGTCGATCTGCGAGTAGCCAGTGGCCAGCCACGGGAATCCGGTGAAGATCACCGTGCGCGCCAGTTCGGCGAGTACCCACACAGCCGCGAACAGCGGTGCATCGAGC
>JANNGQ010000244.1:0-4305 GCA_031403975.1 Planctomycetota bacterium | reverse complement strand
GTTCCGCCGAGTTCACTGAGAACTGCGTTAGGAGCCCGATCCCATGAGCATCACACTTTGTATGGCCCCGACCAACAACCATCGGGCTCCTGAGCACACGGCAGAACTGAACTACGAAACGGCCAAACCCGGAACCCGGATGACAGAAACCGTCGCGGTTTCCCTATTCATCGCCGTAAGTCACATGCTGCCAGAGACATGCAGATACGACATGAGTATCCGTCGACTTGGTATCCGACAGCGCCGGCCCAATGGCACTCACTTTGGCGGATTTGCCAAAGTGTAGAACAGTTGTCTCAACTGTTCCGTCTGCGACCGGATGAACAATTGCGGACAATTGTTCCACAAAGTGAGTGCCATTGAGCGCCGACCTGCGGAAACACATCGTCTGCGTCAATTCCGTACAGGGCATCGCAGCAGGATAAGACACTATCGGCCAGTAACGCCCGAGTGATCAGGAGTCGTTACAGGCTATTCAAACAACGATTTCAGTCTTGGCATTGATGAATTCCTTACTAAGATGCCGGCAAGACCGTTGAGCTGCTGAGGTTTCCCGAACTGTATCGGGTGCCGCAAGCGCCTTGTTGAGTGTATTGGCATACCAGTTGCGGCGTGTCTGTTGTCTTTCCTGAGCGGGCTCCGAATCGACACAACGGGATGCCTGTCAGCAGGATTGTGAGTTGAACGCTGGGTTTATTCGTTCTTGTGGGTCTTGGCCGACAGGAACGGTTTCCATCCCGGTTCGGGGGTTCCGAACGGTGCTCGCGCGGTTCATATGGAGATGATCAGTCTGTTCTCCTGATTCCTGTTCATTTGCGAGCAGTCATTGAAACGGCTTTGTCCGCGAAAGTGGACGAAGCCGTTTCGTTTTGACGGCGGTGCCGGACTTGATCGCGTTGATGCGCCGAGTTTACCTCGGCATCTGCATCAGATCCGTGGTTTGCGCGTCAATCCCAGTCGGCGGAGTCCCGGCGCGCCGGGAGACAACAGTAGGTTACCAGGGCATTTCCATCAGATCCACGATTCGCGCGGCAAGCCGCTGGACAGATTCCTGCTGAGCGGTCGCCAGGGAATGTCCGACCTCGGGGGCGAAGCTGACGTTGCTGGCCTGTTGAGTCAGCTCCGGGCCGATCGGAAACAACTGCTGCTGCAGGATCTGGCCGCTGCGACGGTCGACCCAGGTGACTTCGGCACCGACCATCAATTGCAGCTCACGAGGATCGTCATACCGCGTTTCACTGAGCGGAGACTTGCGGATTTCGACGATGCGGCCTCGCAGAATTGTGTCGGCCGTTTCGGCTTCGTCGAGTCGATAGGGAGTGCGTGTGCGGATTTCTTTCTGAACGGCTTCCGTGAGCAGATAGTCCAGATTTCGACGGAAGGAGTCGCATTTGAAGACCGGAACATGGACCGTGCGAACTCCCTGAACGACCGGCGTACCGAGTGTGTATCCGCAGCCGGAAGCGGCTGTGACGCTGAGACAGAGCATCAGGTTGACGGAGGCTCGGATCATTCGTTTTGGTTTACAGCCGGACGCGGCCTTCAGTGTCACCGGACGTTCGCGGATGGCTGACTGATTTCACAGGAGGTCCGTCGTCCTGCGGGGTCCCGGAAGACCCGTTCGGCTCGGACTGCGGCATGGAATTCAGGAAGTCCGCGACCTCCGGAAGGCCCCTCAGCTCACTTCGGTCGATCGTCTTCAGCGTTGCCCGGGCATCATCGGCAAAGTGTGTGTCGGGATACTCCGAAAGCAGCTGAATGCAGGCAATTGCCACGGCGCGGGGTCGGCGTTTCTTCCGGTAGTAATCAATTTTGCTCCACGAGCGTTCGGCTTCCAGCAGGTACAGTCGCTGCAGGTCTTTTCGCAGCACCTGCCGCTGCTGTGAGGCCGGGAACAACTGCAGCGACTGTTCTTTCAGCTTGCGTGCTCCTTCCAGTTCGCGGCCTTCATAGTATGCTCCCTGGTAACTCATCTGCTTCACATGCGAGCCCAGCAGAAACGCTTCTTCAAGATGCGGACTGTCAGGATATTCTTCGCGGAGGATTTCAAAGTAACGGTCCGCTTCGACATAGCTGTCGTGTCGCTGATAATAGGTCGCGGTCAGCATCAAAGCATCATCGGCAAGCGGGCCCGTCGGATCGTTCATCCAGATCGACTTCAGACATTCCAGCGCCCGGCCCTGCGTATCGAAGATCGGACGTGTGCGATCATGAAAGTTCGGCAGGACGCGGACTCGCAGAGTCGGGTCCCTTGGTGGTTGCGCCGGTTCAGAATCCTCGACAATCCTCTCACCGCTGACCTGCCGGATTTCGTTCTTTGCAATCGGGTCCGAGATTTCCAGCCATTCTCTGGCGATGGCAAACAGGCGGCGAGTTGCCGGCTCAACAAAACGCGTCGAGGGGTAATCTTCGAAAAGCTGCGCATAGGCGTCCTGAGCCTTCGCGAACTGCCCGAGTTCAAAATACGACTCGGACAGATAAAACTGAGCCTCTTCGCCCAGTGATGATTCCTTGTGCTTTTTCGCGGCTTTTTTGCTGAGTCTGATTGCTTCCTCGTAGTCGCCTTTTTCAAAGGTCGTCCGGCAGAGTTCCACTTCGCGACGTTCGGCGGCGGTGAATCGGCGACCCATTTCCAGCGGCGATTCGTCACCGTAGAGTGAACGTTCCAGGGGCCCGCGAATCGAACCGATGTTGACCATGTCAGAGATGTTCAGCATCCCCGAATCACTGTCGCGGGACATCGACGAACAGCCGGACATGCTCGTGAGCAATCCGCAAAGACACAGTGGCAGGATCCCTCGTCGCGCAAAGCTGCGGACTTCGACCGGGTCAGCTGACCGTGGTCGACTGGCCGATTCCTTTCGGCGGTCGAGCTTCGTGAGTGATGACATGTGGCGTCTCTTGAGTCGTTTAACGGCAAGCCGCAGGCGACGGTGTGGGGTCGCGATGGCTGATAACTGCGTAAGACGACGCCGTCGCCTGCGGCTTGCCGTTAAACTAACAAATGTCTCATTTTCCACGGCACAGATTGCAACAAACTCAGATCTGAATATACCGAAGAGTCGCCGGTCGGCGTCCCAGGGCCTGAGTGATCGCCGACACAGCCAGTTTGTGACATTCTGCTGCCTGTTGACGGCTAAGTTTCACCCGGCTTGTCAGCGCCACCGACTCCAGCGCCATGCGGCGCAGGATTTCGACAGAACCCGCAGAGATTGACGTACCGGCAAATTCTTCACGACGACACTCAGCACACAGCAGTCCGCCCTGGCTGACCCAGTGCGCAAACTCGGCCGTAGGCTCAATGCTACCGCCGCAGACAGAACATTCAGAGAGGTTGGGAAGCAGACCGATGTGCCGCAGAAGGGAGATTTCGAAATGGATGATGACAGAGGCTGGGAAAGAGTCAGTGGATGCAAAGGCACTCAGCGTCGCTTCAGCGAGGTCAAACAGCTCTGGCGCAGGATCGAACTCTTCGGTGAGTCCATTGAGCAGTTCAGCGACGTAGTAGCCACCATAGAGACAGCTCAGACCGTCTTTGGAAGGCGAACTCTGAGGCTGAAATCGGCTGATCAACCGTGCTTCAGTCAGCAGATTCAGAGTGCCGGAAGACTTCCGAATGAACACTACGCGACACGTTGAAAGAAGGTCAAGAGCAGCATCAAATGGACCCTTCAGGCGTTTTGCCCCCTTGGCCAGAGCCGCAAATTTGCCGAATTCACGGCTGTAGAACGTAAGGACTCGACTGGATTCGCTGAAATCCACCTGTCGGATCACCAAAACGTCGGCCTTTTCAAGCGACACTGACGAACACCTCTTGAGATCCGATTGACGACATACCATGAATGCCCGGAGCTGGACTCGGCGGAGACTGCCGGAGAATGCAGGCTGCGATTTCGCAGTATGGGCATTTCTGCCGGTCGAACTGTTGTTGGATCCGCCACCACGGCGGATCCGCCCTTCTCAGCCCAGGCCAAATGGGCCAAAGCCACAGGATTGCGATCCTCAACCGTATCAAAAAAAAAACCGCAGCGGAACACGAGGCCCCGCTGCGGTCAGAGTATGTTGAACAGACACGTTGCTGAAATCACACCGACGTCGGATGAGATCGAATCGCTCACCATGCGCACCGCAGATCCCGTCACGTCACGCGTCGCGCGGGCACTGCTGGTGCTTGCGTCGGGAGACGGCGAAGACGCCGATGTCGCCCGTATTGCGCTTCGACAGCTTCACGCCGCATGTCATGCGACATGAGTGTGGTTGTTGCAATCCGGATTGTGTTCAAAACATTTCTGATTTCTGGAAGAG
>JANNGQ010000243.1:0-3619 GCA_031403975.1 Planctomycetota bacterium | reverse complement strand
GGTGAATCGATCCATGCCCTCGACGCTCTTGAGTACCTCTTCCTGTTCGTCGATGATCTCCCGTTCGATCTCCTGAGCACTCGCCCCGGGCCACAGGGTCGTGATCGTGATCTCGGGCTCCGTGACATCGGGAGTCAGCTGCACGGGCGTCGCGACGTAAGCAATCCCGCCGAAAAGCAGTGCGAGAAACACACCGACCGTCAGCTTGACAGGGTTGTCGATGGAAAACCTGATGAGATTCATGGGGAAGGATTCTGGGGTCAGGATTCAGGATTCAGGGAAAGCTGCAGCGCAGGCAGTTTGTCGAGCGTGGGATTCTTTGTTTCTTCCCTGAATCCTGAATCCCGACTCCTGAATCCTTCTTCATGATCTCCACCGTCTGAAACGCCCGCAGTCGTTCCGCTCCTTCGGTCACCACCTGCATTCCGGGTTCGAGATTCTCGCCGATGACCTGGATCGACGTGCCGCTGCTGAGTCCGGGTTCGACCATCACCTGCCGTACGCTGAGCGGCTGCCCCTCGGCCGGGGGATTGACGACGAAGATGAAAGTGCCGCGAGATGTTCTGACCATCGAGTCTTTAGGGACGAGCAAGGCATCGATCGGCTGGCCCCTGAACTCCGCCTCGGCCACCATGCCTTCCCTCAGAGCCGGGATGGGCGGCATCGTCGATGCATCGATTTCGTTTTTGATCCGAATGATCACCGGGAAACTCCGTGAGCCGTCTTCCCAGTTACTGCGAGGAACAATGGAACTGACTTCGCCCTTCCATTCACGCGCTTCACCGTTTCGGTTTCCCGTCCCCTGAATCATCAGTGTGACCGGACGACCGGCGGTAATCTGATCGATGAACTGCTGATCAATCTGCACTTGAACTTCGACCTCATCCAGCTGCGCGAGCGTGACGATCGACGCTCCTTTCGCCAGCCATTGCCCGACGTTGGTATGTTCGGCCACGACGAACCCATCAAACGGAGCTTTGGTCATCCGTTTTTCGCGTTCGGCCTTCAGAAATTCCACATGTTTCGTCTGAGCCTGCAGGCGGGCCGCGGCCTGCTGCTTCTGCTCCGGCCTCGCGCCGGTTGAAGTCCTTTGAAACACAGCTTTGGCCGCGACCAGATTCTGCCGTTCTGCGTCGAAGGTGTCTTCCGCATCTTTGACTTCCGAAGGGTTTGCCGCGCCGCGCTTGTTCAGGGCTCTCAGTTCTTCCAGCCGCCGCTCGGCGTTGGCGTAGGTGATTTCCAATCCCTGAAGACGGGCCTGAGCCTCGGCAACGTCTTCACTTCGAGGCGTCTGAATCTCGGCCAGATCGGCTTCTCGCTCGACAACGATCGCTTCCTGTTCCGCGAGATCGAGATCGGTCGACTCCATCCGCAGCTTTGACAGCAATGTCCCAACCGTCACAAATTCACCGACCTCGACGGGAAACTCCGCCACGATCCCATCCGATCCCGACGCGATAACACTGAAATGACGTGGCCGGACATTTCCCAACGCACGAAACTCGGGAGCGACACTGTCCTTCCGGACCGTATCGACTCGCACCAGGGCCGGCGGTGTCGGCGCGGCTGCATCCTCCGGCGTCGTCACTGCTGAAGTAGTGCACCCCTGCGATGCCAGCAGGAGGATGAGTGTGATTGTGATCGTATTGAATTCATGAGCGGGAGTCATAGGCATTATCACAGGAGCAAAAGTGAGCGACACGATCAAGGTGTTCAGAATCGAACGCACAGCCTACCAGCCCTGATCCGACCACCGCCAGAACGTGTTCCCAGCGCAACCGTGATTTTCCGGCGATCAATACTACTGTCCCGCTGCTCAACGCCGTGAGGGAGTTTTGTAGCCGGATTCGTGAGAATTCGGGGGTAACCCAATGCCTCCGAAGTCTTGCGACTCCGGCTACAAACCCATTCCTTCATGTTTCATTGCTCTGGACAACAGTAGACGCAGCCGCACTCAGACAAGGATTCGATCCGTCACGTCACGGGCGACGGCGAAGATAATTCCTTCCTCGGGGATCGACTTGGCCGTCCATTCGAAACACCGCCAACGGCCCTCTGAGTCACGGTAGCGGTTCCGGAACTGAATTACCGGCTCGCCCAGATGCAGCTGAGACATGGCTTCAACCGTCCTGTCATGGTCATCCGGATGAACGAAGTCCATAAACGGACGCGAGAGCACTTCCTTCTCGGAATAGCCCAGCACCCGTGGAAAATTTGAATTCACGCGGCGGAAGTAGCCATCCAGGCCGGCGATGCAGAACAGATCGAGGCTGAGTTCAAAAAAACGGCTCAGATCACTCTCCGCCTGACGCAGCAAAGACTCCAGGTGCAGTGTCAGTTCCTTCGCCACCACGCTGGCATCTGCCGGACGATCATTGGGATCGCAGGCCAGGCATTTCATGGCAAGACGCACAAGCGTGGGGTCCGCCCCACAGGCAGCCAGGCAGCTGAATGCATCGTCCAGCGCCGACCGAGCCGCCTTGAAGCAGATGTCGAGCAGATCCGTTCCAAGATACGGCGGCCGACCCGTCAGGATTTCACACAGCAGACCGCCCAGACAAAACACATCAGATCTTGCATCGACGCACAATCCACGAGCCTGCTCCGGAGACATGTACGACGGCGTTCCACAGACGGTTCCGTCGGGCAGCAGGACAGGCAGATCATCCGCCGACAATGTGACCGACCGCTCGTCAACGAGTGCTCCGTCGGATGAAAACACGCCGTGCGGATCAGGTACGCTGATGCTCGGACAGGAATTGGTCGAGACCCGTGCGAGGCCCCAGTCCATCAGATGCACTTCCCCGAACGCTCCGACCATGACATTGGATGGCTTGATATCCAGATGCACGACGCCGCAGGAATGTGTAAAGGAAAGCGTGTGGCAGACCTGTTCGTAAATCTTCAACAGTCGAGGAAGTTCGCGGTCATCCGACCGACGACGTGACATCAGTTCCGTCAGAGTTTGTCCCACCACAAGCTTCATCGCGAAGTACGGTCGATTGTCGACCGTACAGCCGGTTTCGTAGATGGGGATGACTCCGGGGTGCTGCAGCCGCCCAGTGATCCGTGCTTCGTTCGTAAACTGCTGATGCAGATGCTGCTTGTCGACGTGAGCCTTGAGCAACAGCTTCACGGCAACGTCGCGTTCGAGCAAGACGTCCCGACCCCGAAAGATCACTCCCATCCCGCCGCGCGCGATTTCTGATTCCAGCCGGAACCGTCCCAGCAGACGGCCAACCATTTCGAATGATGATTCGCCGCCTGTCGTGGCCACCGGTGCGTTGAAAGGCAGCGTTTTTTCGAAGTTAGGGCGCTCGCTTTCGCCGTCGATCCGAAGCCAGATGCGGTCTTCTTTACCGACCGACACTGCATCGGGCTGCAGTTCCACTGCTGGTGCCTCGGGGGAATCGCGCTGTCCGACAAGCGGCGAAGCAACCTGATTCATCAGCGGATTCTCGGAACTCATGCCCGACGGCTTTCCGTGAACATCAGGTGGGGGTCAACAATCTCATCCTTGTGTTCTTCAGCATGCAGGTGCTGTCCAAGCACCCTTGCCTTTCCCCGCGGCAAGCTGGTTCGGCAATGATCCACCGGAGCCGAAGGACATTTCGACCGG
>JANNGQ010000242.1:0-2898 GCA_031403975.1 Planctomycetota bacterium | reverse complement strand
TTGCCGCCAACGCCGACGGTCCGATTGTCGTGACTGTCGAAACCCGCACCGGACCGATTCACGCACGAGTGCTCCACCTGGCCGTCGGGCGCGTCAATCTGTATCTGCTGGACACGGACATCCCGCTGAACAGGGAAGCGAACCGCGGACTGACCGGCAGACTCTACGGAGGCGACCAGAAGACCAGGATTCGTCAGGAGCTGCTGCTGGGCGTCGGGGGCGTTCGGGCTCTCAAGGCTTTGGGAATCCTGCCCAACGTGATTCACATGAACGAAGGACATTCGGCGTTTGCGCCGCTGGAAGTCGTTCGCCAGCGAATGCAGGAAGACGGTCTGGCGTTTGACCGTGCGCTGAGGGACACTGCGTCGCGCTGTGTGTTCACGACGCACACCCCGGTCCCGGCCGGACATGATCGTTTTGATCAGGGCCTGATGGAAGAGCACCTCGGCCCGCTCGCCGATGCTCTGGGACTGAATATCCATGGACTGATGGGGCTGGGCCGGGTCGATCCGCAGAATGGCGGCGAGCAATTCTGCATGACCGTCCTGGCGCTGAAGATGTGTCGCATTGCTAACGGTGTTTCCAGCCTGCATGGGGTTGTCAGCCGGGACATGTGGGCCAGCCTCTGGCCCTGGCGCAGTGTTGAAGAGATTCCGATCGGGCACATCACCAACGGCGTCCATGTGCCTACGTGGCTGGCGGGCCAGATGCGGGTCCTCTACGACCGCGTTCTTCCGGAAAACTGGTATCAGAGAACCGGTGAGCCGGATGTCTGGCGGAGTTTCGAGAGCATTACGCCGGGTGAGCTCTGGGAAGTCCATTCCATGCTGAAGAATCGCCTGATCAGTTACGCACGGCGTCAGGCCGTGGAACAGGCCACTCGCCGGGGCGAGAGTGATATGGTGATCGCTGATATGGAGACCCTGTTCGATCCACAGGCGCTGACAATCGGATTCGCCCGGCGTTTTGCACCCTACAAACGCGCCGAACTGATTCTGAAGGATCTGGATTTCCTTGCCAGGCTCATCACCGACAGTGACCGTCCGCTGCAGTTCATCTTCGCCGGTAAAGCTCACCCCGCCGATGAACGCGGTAAGCAGATCCTGCAGCAGATCTTCAAGCTGACTCGCCAGAAACCGTTCCGCGGACGAGTACTGATTCTGGAGAACTACACAATCGACATGGGACGGTATCTGGTTCAGGGAGTCGACGTGTGGCTGAACAATCCGCGGCGACCCCTCGAAGCATCCGGTACCAGCGGCCAGAAAGTGGTGCTCAACGGAGGCCTCAATTGTTCCATCCTCGATGGCTGGTGGGCCGAAGCGTATGACGGCAAAAATGGCTTTGCGATCGGCACCGGCCGGTCTCATGCCAATCAGGAGATTCAGGATGCCCGTGACGGCGAAGATCTGTACCGTGTGCTGACGGAAGAAGTCATTCCGCTGTTCTACGAGCGTGACCGGGACGACCTGCCTCAGGACTGGATCGCCCGCATGAAACGCGCGATCCGCACTCTGGGCTGGCGATTCAATGCGGATCGCATGGTCATGGACTACGCCACACATTCGTATGTGCCCGCGGCCGGCGGTCTGAGCTGTTCCATCGTCTCGATGCCGTGAATCAGTCGACGCCGCGGCTCATCACTCGGGCGACAGGTTCGCGGGCTGGCTGAGACCGGTATGGCAACGATATCATGCGTCTGAATCTGCGAATGCGATTTCTCCTGTGTCCCGAGCAACGGTGGCGACAATGCCGGCTGAAACGATGCGGTGGTATCGATCGAAAGTGGATTGGTGGCTCGCTCTGGTTCTATGCGCGCCGCCGGTGGCAGCGATTGCGGTATGCGCAGGCATGGTGTTCGATGGAAAGTTCTCCGAGCTGCCATGGGCCATTGGAACTATCCTCGGCGTCTTCGGCATCTACTTCGGGTTGATTTTTCCCATGCAGTACGGACTGAATGACGCGCACCTGCTCCTGAGATTCGGCATCTGCCGCCAACGGATTCCGCTGGTTGATATTTCGGAAGTGCATCCGACTCGTAATCCGCTGAGTTCTCCGGCGCTGTCGCTCGATCGGCTGCACGTGCAGTTCGGCAAGGGCTTCTTCAAGGCCGTGATGATTTCCCCCGCGGATCGCAACGCCTTCCTCGAAGACCTCGCCACACGCGCCGGATTGAAGCGGGACGGTGATCGACTGGCCCGGCTGTAAAACTGCCAGGAACGGTTGCTCATGATCGAAGTGCAGCCGTCCGTCGTCAGGTTGCCCGCGAACTCCGGGTCAAACTGTCTGGTTCAGATTCATCTGGTGCAACCTGCCGATCTGGTCATCCGGTGAGTCCGTGAGATCGGCAAAGCGCGCGGCGTCCCAGAGGTCGGCGAATACGCGGCCTTGCCGCCATCGAAGGGCTTCCGCCACAACCGCCTCCAGAGACGACAGCTTCGGCGGAACGAATTCGCCCCGCCGGATCAACTGTTCCATGATGCCGTTGCCGGACCGCACGGGAATCACAGAAACACATCCGGCGCCGCAGTCGAATGCGAATCGAATTGAGGCCAGAGCGCGTTCGATGCCCTGCTCTTCTGTTGTCCCCGGCGGCTTCAGAAGGATGAACACGCGAATCAGAATCTGCTGGTCGCGGAGTGTTGCACACGCTCGGGAGAAATCATCGACTGTCATCTGTTTGTTGAGGCACGCAAGGGTCGGCTCGTGCGATGTCTCAAGTCCCAACGCGACTTCCAGCTGCGTCCTGCACAGCTGTTGAAACTCCCCGCATTGAGTCCCGCAGAGATTTGGATGATTCTCCACGATTACGGTGTTGAATGAACGGACTCGATCGGCAATCGCCGGCCAGTCGTCCTGGAGAATGGCCTTCGGATCAAAGAAGTTGCCGCTGTTGTA
>JANNGQ010000241.1:0-16763 GCA_031403975.1 Planctomycetota bacterium | reverse complement strand
CATCCGGCGGCGTCACGACGATGCACGACATCTCAGCCCTCAAACAGATCGCTGCAGAACAACCGAATCTGATCGGGGCAATTACCGGACGAGCCATTTACGAGGGCACAATCCGTGTCCGGGAAACGATTGAATTTCTGAAATGCTGAGGCGTGTATGAAGAACGGATTCCTGACACTGGATGCAATCGAAGCGTTTGAGCGCGACGGCTACATCGTGATCGAGCACCTGCTCGACGCCGAGGAAACACAACTCCTCGGCACTATCGCCCGGCGGGATCAGGCGCTCGCCGCTGCGAAAACTTCGCGGGCTGACGGCGAAGGCGGGGCCGTCGATCTGGTCGTCGAAAATGAGCTCCCCGCAGGAAGCATTTACTCAGCCATCGTTCAGTCGGAGCCACTGGTTACGGCGGTGGAAGCTCTGCTGGGCGACGAGGTCTATCATTACCACCACAAAATGATCCTGAAGGAGCCGCACGTCGGCGGTGCGTGGACGTGGCATCAGGACTACGGCTATTGGTACAGCAACGGTTGCCTGTTTCCGGACATGGCCAGCTGCATGTTCGCGGTCGACCGGGCCACAAGAGAAAACGGCTGCCTGCAGGTTCTTAAGGGTTCGCATCGAATGGGCCGCATCGATCACATTAAACGCGGCGATCAGACAGGAGCCGACATGGAACGAGTCGCCGCGGCTCTCGAACGGCTGGATCTGGTTTACGTCGAAATGGAACCGGGCTCAGCCGTGCTGTTCCACGGAAACACGCTGCACCGTTCCGATCAGAACCTCAGTGAGCACGCTCGCTGGGCATTCATCTGCTGTTACAACACCCGCAGCAATGATCCATACAAGGACGGACGGCATCCGCGGTATTCGCCTCTGAGCCGGATAGACGCCGATACCGTCCGCCGGACTGGCCGAGACCATCTGGCTGCCCTGTCCTGAAACTCTCCGCTCGCCTGTCGAGATGCATCAACACTGCATGAGCCCTCCTGAAACGCTTTCAGCCAATCTCAAAGCCAGAGCCCGTGATCTCGGCTTCACGCTGGTCGGTGTGGCACCTGCCGTGACACCGACGGGATTCCATCGGCTCCTGAAATGGATTGATCAGGGTCACGCGGCCGGGATGGACTGGGTCCATCGGAGGCGAGACGCCTACCGTCATCCGGACGGAGTCATGCCGGGTACACGCAGCGTCATCATGGCGGCGATGAACTACCACGACGGCACAGCTCCTGCAGACGGTCCCCGGATTGCCCGCTACGCACTCGGTGCCGCCGACTATCATGATGTGCTGAAGGCCCGGCTCTCAAAGCTCGCCGAGCATCTGAAATCCGAAAATCCTTCCGCGCGGACCCGAGTCGTGGTCGACACCGCACCACTGCTCGAACGTGACTTCGGACGACTCGCCGGCATCGGCTGGTTCGGCAAGAATACGATGTTGATCAGCCGGGCGATCGGCAGCTATTTCTTCCTCGGAGCATTGCTGACTGACCAGGAACTCGAATACGACACGCCCGAAGAACACGACTACTGCGGCACATGTACACTGTGCCTGGACGCCTGTCCGACCGATGCTTTCCCGGAGCCCGGTGTACTGGATGCACGCCGCTGCATCAGTTATCTCACCATCGAACTCCGCCATGGCCCGATCCCGTCCGAACTGCGACCCGGCATCGGCGAATGGCTCTTCGGTTGCGACATCTGCCAGGACGTTTGTCCCTGGAATCGCTTCGCCCCCGACGACACGCTGCCCGAATTCCGCACGCTGCCGTCTCTGAACCCCATCGACTGCCGCAAACTTCTGAGTCTGAGCAACGAGCAGTTTCACACTCGTTTCAACGGTACTCCGTTCTACCGTCCCGGCAGAGCGGGGCTGCTGCGCAACGCTGCGATTGTCCTCACCAACCTTGGCTGCACCGCTGCGCTCCCGGAACTGACCGCACTGCTCACCGACGAAGTACCGCTGCTCCGAGACATCGCCGGCTGGGCCATCGAGAAGCTGTCCGTCCTGCCCGCTCCGATTTCGTGACGCATTCAGGTCGACCGCGGGGAGTCAATCAGCATCGTCCGGTTTCCTGCGTTCTGCAGTGATGTGAGTTCGTCCTTCGATGATCCGATATTCGAAACCGGCGGACAGACTGGCAACATGCTGGACTGTCCCGGACGGCCAATGGATGCCGACATCTGTGGCTGTTTCAGCAGCCCCGAGTCCGAAAACCAGAATACGTTCATTACTGGCCTGATAACCATCGCCTGCCGTCAGTTGCCGGGTGCGGCTGCGGCCTGCCGACGTGATCGTAACGCTGGTTCCGATGGCGTCACGGGCACACTGCACGCCGATCAGACGAATCGTCAGCGAGTTTCCGCAGTTGCTGCATTCGTTGCTCACGAGTGCCGCGGGCGAATCCAGATGTGACACGACAAAGTCCTCTCGGCCGTCTCGATTCCAGTCGATCCGCGCCAGCCCTCGTCCGAGATACTCACCGGAAAACCACGAATCCGTTCGGCCGGACGTCATCTCGACGAATCGGCTGCCTCCTACGTTGCGGAAATACTGCGGCCGCATTCGATAGGCCTTTCCGTCAAACGAAAAATCATCGACGTGTCCGTTTGCGACCACCAGATCCGGATCGCCATCCAGGTCGCCGTCCAGAAACTGTGTTCCGAAACCCAGCATGAGCAGGCTGGGATTTGTCAGACCCGCTTCACGAGTCTCATCTGAAAACAGCAGTCCCGGCTTCTGCACGTACAGAGTGTTTGATTCCTCGTAGAAATTCGTAACGAAGAAGTCCAGACGTCCGTCACTGTTGACATCATCTGCGGCAATTCCCATGCAGGCCTGGGCGCGACCGTCCCGGTCAAACGCCAGACCGGAACGGAGAGCCGTTTCTGCAAATCCTGAATGTCCGCTGTCTCGGACCTCGGATTCACGGAAGAAGAAATTGGCTTCTCCATCGTTGGCGATGAACAGGTCCGTCATTTTTGAATCAGTCAGCCGCGCCGCAACAATCCCGAGGGATTTTCCCTTCAAACCGGCCAATCCGAATTCCTGTGTGACGTCGCTCCACGTTCCGTCACCCTGATTCCGGCAGATTCGCTGCAAGGCACCGCTGAACGTCGCGGGCGAACAGGTTCTCGGATGGTCCGTGCCGCAAATGATCCGGAATGCCTCTTCGCCGCTGAGGTAGTTAGCGTCGTACAGATCCGGAAATGCATCTCCGTCAAGGTCAGCCATCAGACAACTGGTCGTCCATGAGTCGTCGATGATTCCGGCGTCGATCGTGATATCGTGAAAAGTCCCGTCGCCATTATTTCGGAACAGTCGATTCTGGCCGATATTGGCCACGTAGACGTCAGGAAATCCGTCATTATCAAAATCGCCGGCCGTGGCGCCCTGGCTGTATCCGAAATCAACGAGCCCGGAGATTTCCGCACACTCCTGAAACCGACCGGCACCGAGGTTTCGAAAACACTGGTCCGAAAACTCGGTCTGCCCCGCGGCGACTGGCCAGCGACATCCCTGAGTCAAATAGACATCAGGCCAGTTATTGCCGTCGAAGTCAGCAACAACAGCGCCGCCCCCGGTTGTTTCAAACATGCGTTTGCCCGGAGTCTGTGGATCGTCACTGTTGAAATACTGAAAACGGATGCCCGCTGACGCGGCGACCTCGGGAAAGAACCAGGAATCGCCAGATTGGTTTGTTTCAGCCAACGGGCTCTGCGGCAGACTCCACCGGGGCAGCGGCAGGCTCGATAAGTCGATGCCCTGAGCCAGATCTATGTTCTCATTCTCTCGCGGGACCGTTCCTCCGGCAAAGATCTGATCCAGGCGGATCATGGATTCGTTGGCGACTGAATTGTCGGGAGCAAATCTGGTCAGGGCGTAGTACCAGGCCAGTGCTTCCTGATGTCGATTCAGCGCCTCCAGCAATCGCGCAACCTGCAGCATCGATTCTGGCTGCGGTCCTTTGAAATAGATCGGCCGCATCACCTGCTGCAGCTCAGTCAGCCGCTCGGCCCGCTCCAGAAACGGCCGGGCGTCTTCCACTCGCCCCAATTCAACCAGCTGCCGGCCCAGCTGAAAATTCGCCCTGCGACTCTCCGGAGCGCGACGGACCGATTCCCAGAAACATCGTGCTGCAGCATTTGATTGTAGTGTCAGCTGACACCATCGCCCCCACACGTACCAGATTTCTGAATGATCGCCCGCGTTGACAGGCAATGTGCTATTCCAGATAACCAGTCGTTCCAGATTGGCATTGTCCGCCAGCAGCCCACCCAGAATTCCCTGTGCTTCCAGCAATGAAGGAGAATGACTCGTGACCCTCTCCAGCAACGCGACCGCTCCGGTGATATCGTTTGTCCGGACAGCCGCAACCGCGAGTCCACTCATCACGAGTGGATCATCACCGGACATCTGCTGAGCATCGAGCAGCAACTCGTCATTCACAAAGGGTTCTTCAGGATTACACCATAAAAGCAGCTCAGACAGCGAGAACTGCTGCCGGGCGAGACAGACTCTGCCATGCACCAAAGCATCCCATCTGAGTCCGCTGAGATTCAGCACGGTCGCCAGCTTCCGGTGCGACTCAACGTCCTCGGGAAACAGATCCAGACACCTGCGGAGCAGCATTGCGCTCTGTGACAGTCTGCCCTGGGAGAGGAGTTTCTCGGCCCCGGAATACAGTGTGTTTCTTGCAGCGCGGGAACCGTCGTCCAGCATCAGAAAGAGCGAGGCGGCTTCAACGTATTCACCAAGCCGCGCATGAGCCATCGCGGCGATGTGAATTGCATCGGATGACTCAGGATGTCTGCCGAATTCGTCATGCACAATCCGGAGTGCTGATTCCGCATTCCCCTGCCGGAGTGCTCGCCGAGCATCCTCCAGGGCAACATCGCTGTGACTGCGCCGACTCAGCAATACGACACCGGCGGCGACTACCAGCAGACCGCCCAAAATCACTGTTTTCCGGCGAGCATTCATATCGCCCTGCAGCAGACGATCGGCGGTTGCGGTGTTCAGCAATTCTCCAGAATCAGCTACTTGCTCTTCAGATCAAAGTTGAACGTTCCGCCGCTGCTGGAAACCGTTTCGCTGAGCTTCGTGACCGCGAAATCCGAATACTGCAACGGAATTGTCTCCCGGGCTGCAGACATCATCGGGGGTTCTTGGGCATCGGCAACGGTACCGTCAGGCTTTACCATTTTCGTGACCATGACTTTGTATTTTCCCGGTGGAGTACCGACGACCGCCTTCTCTCCCACCAGCGAACTGAGTTCATACTTTCCGGCAGAATCGGTGATGCCGCTCCCACCATTGCCCTGCGCTGCGCCTGCCAGCGGAACAAAAATGATCGTGGCCCGGTCCAGCGGCTTCCCGTCCAGCGTGACCAGTCCGGTGACAACCACACTTGCGTCAGGTTCTGGCTTAGCCTCACCATTGCAGCCAATCAAACACACGACGACAGCACAAACAACAAACACATTATTCACGGCGACTGGACTCCCGGAGCCAAATTGTTGACAAGTCTGCATTCTTCGGGCGGAACAACGATCGCACTGGCGAATGAATCGCATGGATCCTGCATGACGCACGTCTGCCGAAGCACAGCTTCGGCAGACATCGTGCGACGCATGTCATACTGACCGAGCAATGGTCAGAAATCCCCAATCGTGTTTCCGTCATTCATGGTGTGCAGTCGCCCCTGGAGAACAAAATCAATGTTCTCCGAAACGAATCTGACCGATCCATCGCCCAGCAGAACGTTACAGCCGCCGGTATGGAGGCTTCCGGCTGTTCCCCATTCTGCCAGCCGCCCGATCTTCTTGCTGGCCGCATACGCCGGATTATTCGGGCCATATTGCCACGTGTTGATCGGATAGCGCTGCAGGTCGATTCCAATCTGAACGTGACCCGCATGTCCCCACGCCGGCGGGACGCCGTTCCAGACCTCACGGATCGTTTCCGTCACAAACACGGTATTCGTAGTTCCGTCTTTTGCGGCTGCGATGTTATACGAAAAATCTCCTGCAAACATGGGCCGTTGATCCTGTGGCAAATGTATGTAGGAATACCCCTGGTGATAGTACTCACCATACCAGGTATTGAAGTCATAATTGGTTCTGGCCCCGCCCGGATTCGTATCGCTCACCGAATAATAGATATTCATACTGTTGTAGAAGTAATCGTTGCTCGCATCGGTAGGGCAGAGAAACCCCGGGATTTTTGTCTTGACGACAGCATAATTGTTGTTGGCATTTCCCGCCTGATCGCTGTTCGCATAGGCCCCGTAAAACCCGGCTGACCAGCTGGCTGCCTGATTGTGGTCATATTGCCGATAGAGATTTGCCTGTTCAATGAACGGCAGAAGCATCATCCAGCCGCTGGCATTCGTGAACTTTGCAGGTTTGGGTGTCGCCCAGACGATGCCGACAATTCCTGTGTTGAGCCGAGAGGGCGGGAATTTCGAATGCACGTCATGATAGTTATGAAGCGCCAGACCGATCTGCTTCATGTTGTTCTTGCACTGCGTCCGCCGAGCCGCCTCGCGGGCCTGCTGCACGGCTGGTAACAGCAGTGCGATCAGTATGGCGATGATCGCAATCACCACCAACAACTCGATCAAAGTAAAAGCACTGCGAATTCTCATGACACGCTCCGACTAAAGGGATAATGAAACATCAACTCAAGTGTAATTGCCTCAAGGCTGGCCTGAGGCCTGGAACGCAGAATCAGAAAACTGGACGTATGTGGCCTGGTCGTGTCACGGCCCTCGTCAAAACCCGCAAACACCATGCCAATCAATACACCGCTTTCAAGAGTGATGAATCCTCGTGCGATGCAAACAGAGCGCGCAATGACCGTGATTACTAAATCTGAGACTGATGCGGTCGTCAGCATTACATTTCAGCATGTCTGCTTCATATCCACGCCGTCCTCATCGAACGAGAACCCCGGCCGGTCGCTGACTTGATCGCTTCATTTCCAGAAATGACAAACTTTGCTGACATTTTCTCATTTACGAGAGTCATTCTACCAATGCAGAAACGTTCTGCAAGTGAGACTTCGCACGATGTCTTCGACTTCCGCTGCATGATCGCATCAGCATCAATCCATGCCTCAATGATCACGGCACAAGCACGGAAGATGCCTGCAGTGCGTCCGAGGCCTTTTGATTGTCCGTTTCCTGATCCGTTTCAGTGGATGTTTCAGCAGTGATGCGGTGCGGCTCGGTCTCAGTTTCTCAGGGTCAATCGCGGTTGCGCGAACTGCGGACCATCAGTCTTTGCCGTAGTGTTTGACGGCGTCCCAGTAGGACTCGAACTTGAAGTCGGGACTGTTGTCGCCGTCGTGACACTGAATACAGGCCTGCTCTTCAGCCTGTTGCAAACTGACTTTAACTTCTTTGACGGCAGCGGCCGTGTCCGATTCGATCCACTCGATATGCCTGCTGCCAGGGCCGTGACAGTTTTCACATTGATTGCCGGACAAGAGTTTCTGCAACAGCTTCTCGTCGTCGCTTGAGGCGAACTCCTCATTCAGGAAGCCCGATTGAAAGCGAACGTATTGCTCTGGCTCCCAGCCCGTGACATGGCATGACAGGCATTCCGGATCGAAAGTCCTCAATACTCCGTGAAGTCGTTCATGGCCCTCGCGTTTCTGCGACGGATCAAGACTCTCGAAAGCGTGTGCGTGAGGCGTGGCCTTCCAGATGTCGAATGCCTTCGTGTGACATTCACCACATTTATTGGCGCCGACGAAAGTGGCTCCGGATACGTGGGCTACCGCATCGGTGGCCGTCACAACGGAATCACCTTTCAGGCGATCCTGATAACGCTGCATCAGGTCTGTCATTCGGGCAGAGTCCGCAAACTGCTCGCCCCGGAGCGCGACCAGTTCAAATCGTACGGGCTCGACAGCGTCGTCCGGATAGATTCCGATAATCCCGGCCTGCTGCCCCTTTCTGCCGACCTGCAGCATTCGCACGCGACCGATCAGTTCGGGTTGCCGCTCGCCGTCCGTAACACTGTCAGCCGTCACGATAATATCCAGCATGGGAAACTCCGCAGCCAGCATTCGGGATTCCTGCGGCGTCGATTGCGACAACAGGATGCGCAGCTTGACGTCTGCTTTGTCGAATTCCTGTGTCACCACCTTGAGGGCTTCGGTCGGATCGGTCCACTGCAGATCTGCTGCGGCGGCGTCTTCCGCAGTCCGATCCGGAATCACTTTGCGACGAAAGGAGTCGCTGATGATGCTGGTCACTCCGACCTTCAGTCCGTTGTGCTCGAAAATCGTGAAGGGCAGTGGGGTGCCGAGCTCTTTGGAGCCGAAGAAAATCAGATTCGCTCCAAGAAACGCCAGTGGCGGATCACCGTCGGTCAAGTGCTGCGACAAAAGATATCCGGGTTCCAGCTTCAGCTCGTCCGGCCCGATTCCCAGGCCGACATACTTCAGGTCCCGCAGCGCTTCCAGCGTCGTTTCAAACTTGAGCTGCGCCTGCGGCCCGGTCCGTTGAGACAGTCCGCCGACATCGATGCCTCGAACTTCCCAGCCAAGTGACTTCAACTGGTCGAACAGTCCTGCCCGGCGCGACATGCCTCCGAGCTGATTTGCCGTGCAGCCGCAGGGCTCGAAGTAACCATGTTGCTCGCCTGTCGCGACGATCACGAGAATCGGTTTTGGCCAGTTCGGAAACTGCAGCGGAGTCAGCAGCAATCCGGCCGGATTGCCAGGCTTCCCACTCACAGTTTCGGAAGTCCTGTCGACGGGAGCCTTGGCGGACTGGATACCGTCGTCGGTCACTGCGGCCGCTTCGGCGCTAAAGTCTGCATCCGATTTAACCGGAATCTCGCTGCGTCGCTCCGGGAGGGTTACGCTGGCCTTGTCCGGCGAATCCGGACGAGGGTACAGGGCCAGTGTTGCAGCCAGGCAAATCAACCCCAGAAAACTAATCATGACAAACGTGGAAGTTCGCATGCTGAGACGACCTCTGTTGCCGGGCACGGCATTGATAATGACGCCTGAAACAATCAGCGGACGATAGTTGCTGACCGGTAAATCGAGAACCCCAATGCAGCCGTCACGGTCATGTGATCCCGTGGTCCTCACCAGTTTCGCACTGATTTCCGCCCATGCATTGCACCAAAAGACACGACCTGCCCGAACGCACTCGTGTGATGCAAAGGTACACATCGCCGACACGATTCCAGCTGACTGAATGCCTGGCAAATACGCAATTCACTCTGGCACTGGCGTCAGTTTGAATACAGAAGAACGGACATGGAGATTTCTTCGCCCGTCGGAAGATTGGTCGAGATTCTCAACGACCCGGGATTGCTTTCGACCCGCTGTACATGCGGGCGACCAGGAGGAACAGCAATTGCCAGAACGTAGCGATGAACCGTGCCGGTGGGTTCTCCCAGCGGCGTCAGTGTGGCTTTCAGAAACGTCGGATCGGCCTCGGTTGCCGTCAGACGAAACGGTTCCGGCATGTCCTTTTCATCGACGATCAGCAACAACTTGGCTTCGCGACCCTGCGATTTCAAGAATGAGCCCAGTTTGAGTATGAGTGTCTCAGGATTGAATTGCGTTCCCGCCATTTGCTGAAGTCGGATCGCTCCGTGTTTTATCGCCTGGATCGTGACTCGGATCGGTTCGTCCCGTCCGCTGATTTTGATCTGCAGCTCTTCTTCGAATTTACCGGCAGGAATCTCCGGAGACACCTCTGCATGCAGTGCATAGCCATACTCAAACCGTTCCTGAGCCTTTTCTTCAGGTGCCATCAGGACTGGAGTGACTTTCACCAATCCCGAAGGACTGGTCACAGATTCAATTTCAAAGCTGTCGAACAGGCGCGTGGCTATAGCGCCTTTAAACCGGCCTGGCTCGTTGGGTGACATGCTGTCGATTTTCCACATGGCCGGCAAGACTTCAAACGACTCCTCGATCGCTCCTTCGACGGCATAATTGAGCACCGGCCGATCGGGGTCGTTCGTATGGATCGCACCGCCGTGCCGGAATCCTTTGTCGGGGACGTCCCCGGCTTTCCAGCTCATGATCAGTTCCGTAGATTCACCCGGCTTGACAACTGCGGACTTCAGTTCACCATCCCTGGCCGAACCAAAACCAAACTGGGTACATTTGCAGGTCGTTGTTCCGGCGACCAGCTGCAGATCGGCCTCACCTTCGTTTCGAATCGTGAAGGTATGTGATTTTGTGGATTTGACCTGCATCCGTCCAAAGGAATAGGACAGGTTTTCTGCCACGACTTTCGGCCACGGTCCTGCTTCGGACAGAATCGGGATATCGCCGATCGACTGTTTTTTCGGCGGTGTCGCGAGAGCAGCTTTCTGCTCCGCCTGAACGACATCCAGGCTTTCTGCAATCACCTTCTGAGTATCCGGCGGACTGCCGAGGGCCAGAAACGCGACCGTCCCGAAACCCGCACCGCACAGCAGTATGATCATCAGCAAAGACTTATTCATCGTCCACTCCCGCACTCAGCGGCCCCTGATAATGACTCATCGCAGGAACACTCATTCTGTAATACCCACGGCTCTGAATCTCATTCGGACTGAATCTCTCGCAACTGTTCCAGCTGTTCCGGCGGAAGATACTGATCCCGATGTCCCCATTGTCGATTGATCTGATCCAGTTCCAATGCCCGAAGGGAGGCTGGTTTCGCCAAGTCAGACCAGCCCTGACTCTTCGCCATGTGACTCAGAAACGCGAGCTCTGCCCAGTCCTGTACGGACGACGGGTACATTTCAGTGACATTCTGCTGAGCCGCAATTGCCTGTTCCAGCATTTCCGGATTCTTCAGGAGAATTGATCCTGCCGCGAGGCACCGCGCCCGCATCCTGTAGCCTAAGCAGTTCCGCCGGTCAGCAGAAATCAGAGATTCCACAGCCCGGACGGCGATTTCCAGCTGACTTTCTGCGGTAACGGAGCTGTCGATTCCTGCATCCGATTCCGCCGCCAGCGGTTTCTGACGTTCGAACAGAATCCGTAACTCTGACAGCCTGTACGATTCCAGCTCCGCGATCCGTTGGCGCGGAGTCACACCGAGGGGATCAGATTCCGCCGCCAGCCGATAACTTGCCAGTGCAGCCCCAGGAATCCTCTGACGATGCACAGCGTTCTCTCCGTTCAGCAGATGTCGTTCGGCCATGGAAACCGGTATCAGCCCGAACGTTAACACCACGACGGCCGCAGCCAGAAACAGCAACGCCGTCGAAAGATACAACCATGTCCGCTGCGATTCCGTGCCTGGAACGATTCTGCTCCCCCGGATGCGTTCCCCGACAGCATCCGGATTCCCACAATCAGCGGAGCCGTTCGCAATCGTATCCACAACCCGTGATTCCGTCAGCGACGTACTGATCGCGAGACAAACCAGCATCATCAGCATCACAGCCGGCATCTCGAAACCGCCTGCTCCCAGCAAATGCACCATGATCGCGGCGGCCGCCGCACTGGCTGCCGGAGCATCGACCCGGTTGTCAGATCTCAGAAGCAGCGCACAGAGCGGCACTCCCGCCACCAGCAGGATCCGGAATCCGTCGCCGACTGAAAACCAGTAACCGTTAATCCACTCCCAGCCGGAATGAAGCCCGAACCCCAGGATAAGTCCGCCCACAACGACCCGAGACATCCGGTTCGGCGCCGATCCGGAAACGTCCGCCTGGTCCGTACTACGCATCAGCTGCCGACCGAGCATCGCCGCCAGTAACAGAACACCCGCCAATCCGGTGAGCCCCGCCGAAGACCAGGCATCCAGAATAAAGTTGTGAGGGTCTCGAATCTCTTCACTCGACTCATCAACTCTGTGCGCAAGATACAGCTGCCGAAAATTCCCCGGCCCGGCACCCGCCATCGGGTGCTCTTTGAGCAGCCCGATTGCTCCCGTCCAGTACATCAGCCGAAACTGAATTGATCGAGGCGACTCAAAGATCACCTCTTTGTCGAGGGCACCGACAAATGCCGCCAAACCGCATGTCACAGCGATGACGAAGACACCAGCCAGCCCCCACCGAATCACTTTGATCAGTGAACTGATCCGGCTTCGCGCAACACCAAGGATGATCAGTCCCACAGTCGCGCCTGCCCATGCAGAGCGACTCTTAGTCAGCATCAGGCAATAACCAACCAATCCGATCTGCAAAGCAACGGCCAGCCAGTTCAACACAGACCGACGATGATCGCTTATCCGCCCCACAGTGATCTGACCAATCAGCAGCATCAACGATGCCGCCAGGATTCCGGACAGAGTGTTCGCCAGCGAGAATGTTGCGGTCGGTTCTGTACTGCTCAGCAGTCGATTCTCCCAGAGAACCCGGGCCGGTCCCTGCAGCGCCTCTGGCGGGAATCCCCGCTCCTGCAATTCTGCCATGATTTCCGTGACTCGCATCAACCCCGAGCCGTCCTGCTTCGACAGCGCCTCATCCAGCTCAGTTCGCAGGTTCAGATACCACTCCGACTGAACGCGTTGATCGAAATGATGCTGCCAGATCCCGAATGCAGACAGACCGACGGCAACGGCAATCACCAGACTCACCATCTGAGCCACCAGAATCCGGTCCAGCAGCATCGACCGGAACAGTCTCCAGGCCGCGAACAGTCCGACCCACTCAAACGTGAGATTCAGCGCCGCACGGCGGTCACCCTCCACCTGAAATACGACGACCGTCGAAATGACATGCCCGACGACAATCAGCAGAACTCCGAAATCCATCAGCCCGAACGGAGCTTGCCGGCATTCAGGTTCGCCGTCTGTCGCCCGCCAGCATCGCAGTCCATGCAGCATCCCCAGCATCAGCCAGAGCACAACCAGATGCAGCCCAGTACCGTTGATCGCATCTTCCACCGGCCACAGAAACGCCGCCGTGAACAGTGCGAATACGAGGATCGGAATCGATAGCCGCATCATGTCCTCTAATGTTGAGCGGGGTACTCTTGCCCCGCCGCTCCGCTGCCGGGATTTCTCGGTCTCATTCCTATAGGTCCTATAGGACTTATAGGGCGTATATGACCTATTTGTGATTCCCCGGACCAGCGGGGATTCCGTTTCCGCGCACCTCGGCAAGTGTCTCCTGCATCTCGTTGACGGAGCGGCGTCCGACGGTCTCCAGAATTGCGATGACCGCCAGCACGCAGGAGATCAATGCCAGCACCAGCGCCGCGCCGGTCCAGTCCTGAACTTTGTACAGAAGCAGGCCGCCCAGTCCGGTCATCAGAGTCGTCAGATGAATCGTCATCACCGCGTGAGCCGGCTTCAGCCCCAGCTCGACAAGTCGATGCGAAAAATGGCTCTTGTCGCCGTGAAACGGGCTGCGGCCCTGAGTGAGCCGGATAAAGATCACGGTACAGAAATCATACAACGGGACGGCCATGACGCAGATCGGTGCCAGCATGACATGTCGACTGCCGGTGCTTTCGTAAAACGTGCCCGTCACGGTCAGCGTGGCCAGCAGAAAGCCAATCAGATTGCTGCCGCAATCGCCCATAAAGATGCTGGCCGGCGGTCTGTTCCAGACAAGAAAACCGGTCAGCGACCCCGCCAACAGAACCAGCGGCAGGGCCACCGAGATCGCCGGCAACTTCACGAGGATGATCAGAATCGCAGCGACCAGCAACGACGAAATGAGACCGATGCCCGCTGACAACGCATCCATGTTGTCCAGGAAATTCATGGCATTCGTCAGCACCAGAATCCACAACACGGTGGCCCCGAACCCAAACCAGGGCTGACCGACAAACACGGTGGCCCGTACGCCGGCGAAGACCACTCCCAGTGCCACCGTAAGTTGCAGCCCAAGCCGGAACTTCCAGGACAGGCTCCAGCGATCGTCCGCGAGGCCTGTGAAAAACAACACACAGGCGCCACAACCGATTGCCGCAAACTGCGTCAGCCGATGCGCCGAACCCTGGACCGAATCAACAATCTGATCGATTCCGGCGGATCGCCCGGTCGGGACAAACAGACAGGCCACGATGACGGCGATCAAAGGAATGACCAGCCCCAGAAAAATTGCAATCCCGCCACCTCGCGGCGTTGGCTGAACATGGACCTTGCGATGGCCAGGCAGGTCAGTCAGACCAAGCGCCGGAGCTACCTTTCTCACCACAGGAGTCATCGCGCATGACAGCACGGCGGCGGAAAAGAATCCAGCGAGCAAGAACTCCAGCATCAGACGGCATCCGCGGACGGTTCGGGAAACGGTGCGTGTTGTACGTTGAACCGGACGGAAACAGCCAATCGAATGCACAAAGCACGTGCCGGCCTCCGCGTAAGAACTGCAAATCACGATTGGTGATTGTCATCGGACTGTGAGGATTCTGCTCGTTGTTGCGTCGATGGTTGTAGTTTTGGCAGAGTCCCGGCCAGACATCCGTAACGGGTGTCGCACCGCAAGCACCATCTCCCAAAACACTTACGACTATTCTCAGTTTTCTCAAAAGAATTGGCGCAACAGTTGCGAATCACTTTATGTCAGTTCGACGACAATCAGGCCGAGTGCCTGTCTCAAACTTGAAGGATCCGGTGCGATGCGAGTTCAGATGACCCCAAAGACGGTTCGACGTCTCCTGTCGGCCGACGGCTATCTCGACCTTGGTATGCCTGTGCAAGCCATCGAAGAACTCGAGAAAATGAGCGAAGCAGGTCCACTTGAAGGCCCGCGCCAGCTGCTTCATGGAATTGCTCTGAAGCAGACGAACAATCACCGCGATGCCATCACTCATCTGGAACGGGCGGCTCGGATCATGCCGTCCCCCATCCGGCGATTCGCGTGGAGGGAATTGGTCGATGCTTATAAAGCGGTGGGCAGCGCCGAACTCGCTACTCTGGCCGAAAAACTGGGTGGTGAGGGAGACTTTCAACTGCAAATTTCGCTGCCAAATGCGCAGATCACTCTGAACATCCCGATGGCGCCGAAAACAATGTGATCCCTCACGCGGCCCTGAATGACTTGTAGCCGGATTCGTGAGAATTCGGAGGCTGGCTGGTTATTCAGCCCGAAGTCTCACGACTTCGGCTACAACGAAGTGTCTCATTCGGGTCTGCGCGCAGTAGAACGCCTTACTTCGACTGCGACCGTTCACTGTTGCGGATACAGTACAGCCGCTGATCAGCTCGGATCAACAGGCGGTCTCCGGCGATTGCCGGCGTTGACAGACAGATATCATCCGGAGCCAGTTCATTTGTGTGCAGCAATTCAAAGTCGTCGCCTTCGCGAATCACTGAACAGACACCATCTTCGTTCAGGCAGAACAGCTTCCCGTCATAGCTCCACGGCGACGAGGTAACAGATCCTCCTCGAGCCAGGCGTTTGCGGTCGTAGTGCTGTTCGCCGGTTTTCGCATTGAAGCAACTCACCAGACCCAGATCGTAAAGTACGAACAAGCGGCCGTCGTGGACCAGAGTGCTCGGATTGTACGGAGCAATGAACATGCTGGACCACGCGATGAACTCACTTTCAGTTTCGCCTTTGGGAAGCGTGATATCGCCGGATGCCCCCGGCTTAATGGCGTACATGGCTCGTACGGGATCCATAACATATCCGGAACTGACATACAGCAGCCCGTCGGCCGCATATGGTGTTGCAATCGTGATGCTGGACATCCCCTTGAGCGACCAAAGCAGGTTGCCGTCCAGATCATAACTGCGCACAGCCCCTGTGCCGGCCGTGACAATTTCAGTGCGAGCGTCATGAGTCCAGACAAACGGCGTCGACCAGTTGCTCCTCTCGTCGCGATCCACAGTCCAGACCGGCTTGCCCGTGTTCTTATCCAGAGCCGTCAGTGACGACGCTTCGTCGTTGTCATCCTGATAGTACAGCCGGTCTCCGTACAATACCGATGATGATGCCTTGCCCCATCCGGAGCGGGTGGACCGGGGCGTGAGTTTGTGGCTCCAGATCTCATTGCCGTCGAAATCAAAGCAGAAGATACCGACGTTGCCGAAGCAGGCGAACACGTGCGCTTCGTCTGTCGCGGGAGTCTCTGATGCGTAACTGTTCTTGAGATGAATGGGCATCGAAGGACGTCCTTTGTGGACGGTCCTTTCCCACCGGACTTCGCCGCTCGTCAGTTCCAGGCAAACGACTTTCCATTCGTGCTCGGATTTCGGAGGTTCCGGCCGGTCTCCACCGAAATAGAGCCCTTTCCTGAGTGGTTCGGTCTCCCCGAGGTTGACGACAGTCGTCACAAAAACGTTGTCCCCCCGGACGACGGGGGATCCCCAGCCTCGACCGGGCTGTTCCGCCTTCCATTCGACATTTTCTGTTTCTGACCATCGATCCGGCAGACCCGCATTATTTGAAACACCGGTTGAATCGGCACCTCGAAACTGAGGCCAGTCGCCGTCGTTCGGCTCCGTGGCCCGAACGCTGGAAACACCGGCAAGTCCAACAGCGCCGGAGATCAGAATGAACACCAATGTCCTGGAATCAGATCTCATGTGAGTTTCCTGAATGGCTGATGCGCTTGCCTGAGCTGCAGAACGCAGCCGAGATTCCGTCATTGTGGCGAAACGATCGCTGTCCGCCAACCAGGAATGATCCGGCTGCTGACCGAATGCCTGAGACGAAGACAAGGCCGAGAGACTCGGCCTTGTCGCTGTTCGGGATGTCAGACCGGTACGGACGGACTATGGGAGATCCTGTTCCTCCACGTCTGCCACTGACAGGTCGTTGTAGATCGCCCGAAGTGTTGCATCTTCGTTCCGATACCAGAAGACGATGCAGCGTTTGTCATCCAG
>JANNGQ010000240.1:0-4723 GCA_031403975.1 Planctomycetota bacterium | reverse complement strand
ATCAACCTTTGCATCGCTGGGTGTGAAAGTCACGATCCTGGAAAAGGCCGCATGGCCTCTGGCATTCCTCGACCCGGAACTCGTGGATTTCTTTCTGACCCAGTTCAAAGCCAACAGCAGTCAGTTTCGCGGCGGGAGTGACATTGAATCAATGACATGGGACGGTGTCAGCTCGGTTGTCGCGAAGCTGCGTTCCGGAGAAGTGTTGCGCGCGGACAAGGCGTTTGTGGCACTCGGACGCGTCGCCAATCTGGAATCATTAGTGATCGACAAGGCCGGGTTGACAGCGTCCGACCGCGGGCTGCTCACGGTCAACCAGAACTGTCAGACGACGGTACCTCATATCTACGCCGTGGGTGACACGATCGGACCTCCTGCTCTGGCTTCGGCTTCCATGGAACAAGGCCGGCGAGCCGTCATCCATGCGCTCTCCGGCGTGCAGCAGTCGAGTGCCGGTGCCTTGCCGACGGGCGTGTATACGATCCCGGAAATCTCTTCCGTCGGCCTCACCGAAAACCAGGCGATCAAAGCGTGCGGCAGCCCGGTCGTGGCCCGGATCAGCTACAATCAGATCGCACGAGCCCACATCATGGCCTCGCCGTCCGGGATGCTGAAACTTGTCACTGATGCACACGGAGACAAGCTGCTGGGTGTGCAGATCGCCGGGGACGGAGCGACGGAATTGGTCCACATGGGTCAAATGGCCATACTCGGGCAAATGTCCGTTGACGTGTTCGCCAGCGCGACATTTAACTTTCCGACCATGGCGGAAGCGTACCGTCTGGCCGCACTCGAGATCATTCACGCGCGGGAATGGAAGCGATCTAAGGAACGCAGCGTCACGACAGCCCCGCTCCAGACAGCTGAATCAGTCCGTGCCAGATGAGCCGTTGCTGAGTTGCGCTGCCTTTCGACACCGTGAAGGAGTGTTGTAGCCGGATTCGTGAGAATTCGGAGGTGTGCCGGTGATTCCGAAGTCTCACGACTCCGGCTTCGAACCCACTTCCCCAGGTTTCATTCGGGAAAATCCCCAACGACGCCATTCATCCGGTGCATCAGACTGCGGTCTTTCTCTTGCCCGGCGATGCCCATAGACTTACGAGAAGTCTCAGCACCTGCGATTCGGTTGCCGCAGGGACAGAAAGCAGTCTCCAGATACACTTACCGTCATGTCCGCTCCTTCGGTTTCACTGAACACGATCGCGCTGCCTCCTTTGGTGAAGCGACTGCTGCATCGCGTACGAAGCCGAATGCGGCGGGATGCAATGCTTCTGGGACTGCTGTTGGCGGTCAGCTGTGCCGTGACCCTGTTCTGGATCACGACCATGCTGGATGTGGGCTGGTTCCGACTTCAGCGGATTGAGCTGCCTGTCGGACTGCGGGCGATCCTGCTGGCTGTTGTGCTGCCGACCGGTCTCTGGCTGCTGGCCCGCCGGATTGTGTTCCCGCTGATCCGGCGAGTTCATGATAACGATGTGGCCCTGCTGCTCGAACGGCGATTTCCGCAGTTTCAGGATCGACTGATCACGTCGGTGGAATCAGCAGGAGGCCTGCCGGGCGAAGGTCCGCTCGTGCGCCCGATGATCGAACGTTCTGTTCGGGAAGCTGAACAACTGGCAGGCACTGTCGCAGCAGATGATGTGTTCGATGCGACGCAGCTGAAGCAACTGAGCTGGATCGCCGCAGGTCTGATTTGCTCCGTCGCGCTGCTGGGAGCTGCCCGGCCCCGGATGATCGTACGGTGGTGGAATGCGTTTGTCCTTTGCGAAGAAACGTACCACGTCAGAACGACAGATCTGACGATGCGAACGGTGGCTCAGCCCGGCGATCGGCGCGTGGATTTTATGCACAGCGGCGAACGGCTGCTGTACCGTCACCCGCGTGGTGCGGATCTGGAGCTGGAAATGACCGTTCCGGAAGGCGGCCCTGCGGAAGGACAGACCTGGGTGATGCCGGATCGTATCCGGGTCGACGTGATTCGGGCTGACGGATCCTTCAGTCGGACGTATGTGTCGCCTTCATCGGAACGGACGTTTCGATTCGTGGTGACGCAGCTGCAGGAATCGATCGGGATCGATCTGCTCGCAGGCGACTATCGCACGAAAGTTCCGTATCAGATCGATGTCGTGAATTCGCCGGGCATCGATCAGGTCCGGCTCGAATGCCGGTATCCGGAATACACCGGCTGGAACCAGCTGCGTGAAACGTCGCTGACCGTGACGGGCAGTGAGGTTCCCTTGCCGATCGGTACTTCGTTTGAACTGGCCGCGACTGCCAGCAAGACTCTCAAGGCGGCAAGGATTGTGTCGGATCAATTCGAGGTTTCGGGCGATCAGGAATCTTCGCAGATGATTTTGCGGGACGGCCGCCGTGCCGGCGATTCGAAAGGTCCGCCGCTGATTTCCGCCGACGGGCGGACTCTGACGGCACGGTTCGAGATTATCCTCGCCGGAGAAGCGGAGGCATCCGACAATGATTTGACAACAGACGGCGCGAAAAACTCTGTTTCAAAGACCGCCGGGTCATCGCAGGCGCTGCCGATTCTGTCCAGTACGAGTCTGATGTTCTTTCTGCACGACGACGATGACGTCATGTCGGTCAGTCCCGAGACTCTGCGCGTGCAGGGTGTGGAAGATGCGCCACCGGTTGTTGTCGCGCAGATGACGGGCATCGGAAACGCCGTGACTCGTCTGGCTCGACTTCCGATTGCCGGACGCATTCGGGATGACTACGGGCTGAAGTCAGCCGGATTTGAGTTTCTCGTCGACGACGAATCCACATGGCGTCCTCGTCCGTTTCGGACGCCCCCCGCAAACGGCGTCACGGACTTCGTGCCGGGCCGCAGCGATTCTGAGGCATTCGAGCTGTTCGACCTGCAGCCGATGGACCTTTCGGAAGGACAGACTCTGACGTTGTCGATTGTCGCGAGTGACTCGAATGAGTTTCCCGCATCGGGATCAACTCGCAGCGACCCGATGCTGTTCCGCATCGTCAGCAACGAAGAACTGCTGTCGCTGCTGTACACACGCGAGATCGGCCTGCGGGGACGATTTGAAGAAGTCCTCGCGCAGCTGGAGGAAGTCCGGGACGATCTGCAGTTCCATCAGGCTGTGGCCGCCCGAGTCGACTCCGCGGGCACTGCTGTAAAACCTGAAGACCGGGTGAGTCTCAACACGTGTGCAACCCGCAGCGGCAATAATCTTCGCCGCCAGACAAACGAACTGACGTCCATCGCAGAGGGTTTTGAGCAGATCGTCGAGCAGCTGATCAACAACGCGATTCCCCCGCAGCAGCTGGCGGAAAACATGCGAACCGACATCGTGAATCCGTTGACGAACGTCGCCGGGGAGATGATGAACACTTCCGACCGAGCCGTCAGCGCGTTTCGGGTCGCCACGCTCGACGGTCAGAAGTGCGAGGATCTGGTCACGTTTTCCGGCGAACATGTTTCAGCAGTCATCGCATCGCTGAAACAGATTCTGGAGAGCGTCCGCGACATGGCCGAGTTCCATGAAGCTCTGCGGGATCTGAAAGCCATCTATGACAATCAGATTCAGATTCAGGAAGGTACAAAGCAGCTTCAGAAACGGGATGTGCTGGACAAGCTGAAGGGTCTGGAGTGAGGGGCAGGATTCAGGATCTGGCCACAATCTGAAAAATGCGTCGACCAGGCTCAGAAGTAGCGCAGAAGCGGTGTGAACCCTCGATGTAAACTCGGGGGCGTCGTCGTGGAGTATTTCTTGCGAGCAGGCACACGGTCATGAAACTTCGAAGCGTTCTGATCCATGTCATCCTCACCGGCTTGTTCTGGCTCCCGGCGGAGGCGCAGGAACCGGAGAAGCCGCAGGTTGCGTCCGAGAAAACCACTGAGACACTGCGGGATGATCAGCTGGCAATCAGCGGTCGGTATGCCAGATTTGAACGGATGCTGTCGCAGATGGCCGATATTCTCGGGCGGCAGGATCCTGAAAGAGCCGATCTGCTGCGGCGCGCTATTGGCAAAGGCAGAGAAGACCGCATCAGTGAAGACATCGAAAGCATTGTGGAGCTGCTGGAAAAGCACGAGCTGGGCGGTGCGTCCGAACAACAGACGAAAGTCATTCAAAGCCTGCAGGTGCTGTTGAAGCTGCTGCAAAGCGAAGACCGTCGGAGCAGTGTCGAGCGAGAACGTGAACGACTCAACGGGCTGCTGAAAGACGTCCGGACACTGATCGCCGAACAACGTTCTGCCCGCGCTGCGACTCAGAATTCAGAAGCCCCGTCCAACGCGGCCCCGGGCCAGCAAAAAGCCCTGAGCGAAACCGAAAGGCTGCTGGAATCAATGCGGGAACATGATGATCAGGAAGCGAAACCAGCAAAAGACGGCGAAGGGTCAGGCGAGACGAAAAACGGCCCGAACAAAGACAGTGCACCGAAGGACGGAAAGCAGAAAGACACAGAACAAAAGGATGACGACTCGCCCGAGGGGATTCCGAAAGAGGGTGAACAAGCATCAAAGGATGGTGAACCGTCAGAGTCTCAGTCTCCGCCGAAGGATCCGCAACCGTCAGACGGCAATCCTTTGAAATCAGGCCCGCCAGGCTGGGGGCAGCAATCCAGTCCCAGGCCATCGCGGCAGACACCCGGACGTGAGCAACTGGAAAAGGCCCGCCAGCCGATGCAGCAGGCGCTGGAGGCACTGAAACAGCAGGAGCGGGCAGATGCTGTGAAGAATGAAGATCAG
>JANNGQ010000239.1:0-2425 GCA_031403975.1 Planctomycetota bacterium | reverse complement strand
AGCGTCTCGATCTGTTCTTCCAGGTGAGTCTTCTCGGTCCCTTCGGTTTTGAGAGACTTCGCTCGAAGCGAGTCGATCTCGTCTTTCGCCCGTTTCGTTCTCGCCTCCCATTCGAGTTGTTCATCGGCGGAGGCGAGGACGATATTGTGTTCCTCCGTCGCCGCCAGGTACGCTTGCAGTCGGTAGTAATCCTTCTGAGAGATGGGCTCCAACTTGTGGTTGTGGCAGCGGGCACAACCAACCGTCAGCCCAAGAAACGTGGCCCCGATGATGTCGGTCCGTTCGGTCAGGACCTCGTTCCGACTGAGAGCGATGTCGGGATTGCCCGCGTTGCGGCGGACCGGACCGAGCCGGTGAAAAATTGTCGCCGTCTGGCACTGAGGATTCCCGGGTTCTATTTCATCACCGGCGATCTGTTCGATGACGAACCGGTCGAACGGTTTATCGTCGTTCAGTGAGTCGATCACATAATCGCGGTATCGCCACGCATCGGGAATGTGCCGGTCGTATTCGTAGCCTTCCGTCTCGGCATAGCGAACCACATCAAGCCAATGCTGCGCCCAGCGCTCTCCGTAATGCCGACTGCCCAACAGCCGATCGACGAGGCTCGGATAGGCGTCCGGCGTCAGATCATTGACGAAGGCGTCGATTTCTTCCGGAGTCGGAGGCAATCCGATCAGATCGAAAGAGACGCGACGAATCAAGTCCGCGCGAGCAGCCGGTGGTGCGGGCTGCCACTGCTGTGCCTCCAGCCTGGCGAGGATGAAGGCATCCGGCACGGATTGTCCCCAGGCAACGTTTCGTACTTTCGGAGCCACGACCTTACGGACCGGCTGAAACGCCCAGTGGCTTCGCCCTTCGTCCAACCCCGCCATTGCGTCTTCAGAATCAGGGCCCTCACGCGGATCGAACGCTCCCATATCGACCCATTCCGCAAAGTCAGCAATTGTACGCTCGGGAAGTTTGTCCTTCTTCGGAGGCATCGCCAGACCACCTTCATGACGGATGGCCCGGATCAGAAGACTCGCCCCGCTCTTTCCCGCCATCACGGCAGGACCACTTTCGCCTCCCCGAAGCACTGCGTCTCGCGAATCCAGCCGAAGCCCGCCTTGCACCTCAGCTGCTTCGCCCGAGTGACAGCTATAGCATTGAGCCTTCAGCACCGGTTCGATCTTTTCCCGAAAGTACTGCACATCGTCCGGCGGTGCTGCCACTGCGGTCGGGCAGCAGGCCACGACGCCCATCGTGGCGCACACGATCACGGAGTGGAGATAGTTCACCGGGCACGATTTCATCGTGGCATATCTTCGCAGGGGAATCGTATTCTGGCACATACCGGAAGCAGAACCTAAAAAGTATCGAACACGAATCCAAGCTACAAATGGCCGGTGTGTGGAAAGAAAATCCTCGCAAGAGTATCCTGTCGGGGTGCCCGAGGCGTTGTCTCAGGCGGGTGAGCGGAGTCCTGTTGGTTTCGGGAACATCACAATCAGGAGATCAGTCATGTTGAAAAAGACAACGCGGCTTCCCCGGCGTCGGTTCTTGCAGACGTCACTGACGGCTGCCGGGGCGGCAGTGCTGGCACCGACAATTATTCCGGCTTCGGCACTGGGTCGCGGCGGGGCAGTCGCTCCCAGCGAGCGCGTTGTGGTCGGCGGCATTGGCATCGGCAACCGGGGAACATATGACCTCGGATGTTTCCTCGAGCAGGGAGATGTTCAGTTCGCGGCGGTCTGTGATGTGAAAGAAGCTCGCCGCGTTGCCGTTAAGAAGATCGCCGACGAGAAATACGGCAATGAAAACTGTGCCATGTATCGCGACTTTCGCGAGCTGCTCGATCGCCGGGATATCGATGCAGTCCTGATTGCCACGGGTCCGAACTGGCACGCGACGATGGCCATGAATGCCGCGCGGGCCGGTAAGGACATGTATTGCGAAAAGCCCGTCACAAAGAACATCGCTCAAAGTCTGATCCTCGCCGAAACGATGCGCCGCACGGGTCGCGTCTTTCAGGCAGGGACACAGCGACGAAACCTGCCGCACTTTGCGTTTGCGTGCGAACTGGCCCGAACCGGAAAACTCGGTGCCCTGAAGAAGGTGTTCGCACATCCGGCCGGGATGCAGGCCCTGATGAGCGGCTGGCTGGTTCCGGAGACCGAACCGGACAAAGAAGTCGTCGACTGGGACATGTACCTCGGGCCGGCCTCCTGGCGTCCGTTCAATGCAAAACTACTCGATGGATTCAATTTCGAAAAAGGTGCTTCACCCCTTTTCGAACGACTCATGAAAGCGGGACGATCACATGGTATCGACCGCCACCGCGCTGAACCACGACTTGCGCACGCGCGCGCCCCTGCAGGTCGAGCACCGCGCGCCGCAACGCGGTGGTGTTCTCGAGCGGACGGCCGTTGATCGCGAGCAGCAC
>JANNGQ010000238.1:0-8575 GCA_031403975.1 Planctomycetota bacterium | reverse complement strand
TCTGCGTTTTCCTGCAGAGTTTGCTCATTTTGCCTTAGCTCAAGGGTCATGTTTCGCGACTCTTCCAATAGCATCTCGGTTTTCTGATTAATTTTCAGATTATAGTCTTTCGAGACTTGTTCATCGTTGTCCCGCCGCAGAGGGACGACAACGGGCTGTGATTTACTGTTGACCAGCCACTCCGCTGGCTGGAATTCGCCGGCGGGAATTCGCCATTGAAGGAACACCATTCGCACCACTTCGCCGTACGTAAATTCCCGCCGACGGAGCGGCGGGCCAACAGTAAGAAACTCGCAGCCCGAGGGCGAACAACGACTATTCACTCGTAATTCCCAGCTCTCCCCTGTACCACTCGATCGTCCTTTTCAGCCCTTCCGCCAGCGGCACCTGCGGTTCCCAGCCGAGCCACTTTCGGGCTCGCGCGATATCCGGGCAACGCTTCTTCGGGTCATCTTCGGGAAGAGGCCGGTGGACGATCTTCGAGGAACTGCCTGTCCCTTTTATGACGGCGTGGGCGAGTTCCAGCATCGTGTTTTCCACCGGGTTGCCGATATTCACCGGCCCGGTGTGATCGTCCTGATCCATCAGCCGCAGCATGCCGTCCAGCAGATCGCTGCAGAAACAGAACGAGCGAGTCTGCAGGCCGTCGCCATAGACGGTGATATCTTCACCTTTCAGCGCCTGGATGATAAAGTTCGAGACGACTCGTCCGTCATCCGGGGCCATTCGAGGGCCATACGTGTTAAAGATCCGGATGATGCGGATCTCGACACCGTGCGCCTGGTGGTAGTTCATCATCAGTGATTCTGCAATACGCTTGCCTTCGTCATAACAGCTGCGAGGCCCGATCGGATTGACGTGGCCCCAGTAGTCCTCTGTCTGAGGATGTACGAGCGGATCGCCATAGACTTCTGACGTCGACGCATGCAGAACTCTGGCGCCGCAGCGTTTGGCAAGTCCCATGATGTTGACCATGCCGACGGTCGAGGTCTTGATCGTTTTGATCGGGTTGAACTGGTACGCCTCGGGAGATGCAGGACAGGCCAGATTGAAAATCCGATCGGCTTCGACATACAGCGGATGCACGATGTCGTGCCGGATCAGCTCAAACCGCGGATGCCCGATCAGATGCCGGACATTCTCCTTCGACCCGGTGAAGAAATTGTCGACACAGATGACGTCATCGCCGCGGTTGATCAGCAAATCACACAGGTGACTGCCAAGAAATCCGGCCCCGCCGGTAACAAGGACGCTGCTCATATGTGGATTCGTACCAGAAAAGGAATGAAGATCGAGGAATGAGGAGCGAGTGAATCGCAGAAGTTAAATGACGCATGGCCAGTTCGACTGTCCCCGGTTCTCCATGGCGAGGATCCAGCTCTGGGACTGTCGAAAAGAGGACGGATCTTTGTAGGGTAGGCTTCAGCCTGCCAGTTACATGGCGAAAACAACCCGATCGGGAGGATGTCGGCAGGCTGAAGCCTGCCCTACGATGAAACCGAGTGTCCCCTCGTCTGGACGATGTCGAGTACAGGACAGTCCAACTCGTAACGAATGACGGAAATTCAAGCTGATCGCTGTGATTCAGCGAGGCCCAGAGAATTGTCCAGTCGATTCAGGACTCTCTCCCTGCCGAGCAATTCCAGCGATCGAAACAGATCAGCACCTTGAGCTTTGCCGGTGATACACAGACGCACGGCGGGGAAGAGGTCACCGGCTTTCACCTCTTTCTCTGTGACAAATGCCTGCAGCAGATCATGCAATGCGGCAGCCGTAAAACAACTGCCGTCATTCAGCCGACGTCTCAGTTCGCGGAGCAGATCGATCGCCTTTTCCGGTTTGACGACGCGCTTCTGGAAGTTCTTTTCGTCGATTCTCAGGTCAGCATCGTCGACGAAGAATTCGTCAAGCTGAAAGATGTCACCGAAGATCCGCAGGCGATCGGCTGCCAGTTCAATGACATTCACGACGAGAGCACGAGTTGCGGGATCGTGTTCATCAGTGATCAGTCCGGCCTTTTTCAGCATCGGCAGACATCCCTCGAGTTTCTGTGCGGACGATAACTGAATCATCCAGTGCGACTGAAAATTGACCAACTTGTCAGGGTCCAGTCCCGCCGCGCCGGGGATCACCCGGTCCAGAGTAAACGTACGTTTCATGTCCGCCAGCGACATGAATTCTGTCTGATCATCCAGGGACCAGCCCAGCCGGACGAGCGCGTTCAGAACTCCCTGCGGCAGGAATCCGACCTGCTGATAGTAGGCCACCATCACCGGCGACAGCGCGTCGGACTTCGGATCGATCCCGATTCGGCTCAGCACCTGATCTCCGATTTCAAACAACTTCTGAAACTGCGGATTGGTACGGTATTTGTCGATCTTGCGCTTACTCATTTTCTCCTTACTGCCGGGCGCGGCGACGTAAGGAATGTGAGCCCACTCAGGAGTCCTGTTTCCCAGTGCCCGATGCAGCAGGACCTGAATCGGTGTGTTCGAGAGATGCTCTTCCGCACGGATGACATGCGTGATGTCCAGTGCCGCGTCGTCCACGACTGTGGCAAAGTTGTACAGTGGTGAACCGTCGCTGCGGGCAATGACCGCGTCCGGCATCAGACTGCAGTCCCACTCGACTCTTCCGCGGACGTGATCGTCAATGATGACATTGTCCGTACGAGGGACAAGCAGGCGCACAACGAACGGCTGACCGGCTGCCATGCGCTGCTCCACTTCGGCCGCAGTCAGCTGCAGCGACACACGGCTGCTGACATAGACCGACCGGGTTTGTTCCGCAGCCTCCTTCTGCGCCTGTGTATCGGCCGGCGGCTCGAAGTCGCGATAGGCGTGCCCCGATTCAAGCAGCTGCGTCAGGGCAGCATCGTAGGAGGCGCGTCGCTGAGACTGAAAATACGGGCCATACGGACCGCCGACTTCCGGACCTTCGTCCCAGTCCAGTCCCAGCCAGCGGAACGCGGCGAGAATCGGCCCGAGTGCTTCGTCGATGTTGCGCTGCTGATCTGTGTCATCGATCCGCAAAATGAACTGTCCGCGGTTCTTTCGAGCCCACAGCCAGTTGAAAAGTGCCGTCCTCATACCGCCGATGTGCATGTAACCGGTCGGACTGGGGGCAAAACGGGTTCGGACACTCATGAATTCACTTCAAAGTCAGATCGCAGAAACTGGCATGGGCGGACGAATCGTAACCAGCCAGTCTTCGGTATCAAACCACAGCCTGCGATCTGCGGCGGACGGGAGATCATGCTTCGCGTGGCCATACTCGGACTGTAGCCAAATTCCTGAGAATTCGGCTATACTGGCCGTTCAGTCAGCCCGAAGTCTCAGGACTTCCGCCAAGGAAATGTCTCGTTCGTGTCAGCATGAGACATAGGCTGCGCGAGGTTTCGGATCGTCCACCCGTTCGTGTCGTACTGCATCACGGAATCTCATGGTTCATCCATTTCAAGGCGAGCTTCACACCGCACTCGAGGCTGTTCGCCATGCGGCGGCCGTCTGTCGCTCTGTCCAGTCATCGATCACAACTGAGTCGCTTGCCAAGAAGGACAAGAGTCCCGTCACGGTCGCCGACTACGCCAGCCAGGCGATCGTTTGTCGGTTGCTGCAGCAGATCTTTCCGGACGATCCGGTGATCGGGGAAGAGGGGGCTGCCGAGTTGCGGCAACCGGGCGGAACGGAGTTTCTCGGCCGAGCCGTGCGTGAATGTGCGGCAGTCGGAATCTCCGCGTCCCCCGATGACATCTGCCACTGGATCGATCGCGGAGGAGCGTGTGAGTACAGCCCGCGGTTCTGGACGCTTGATCCGATCGACGGTACGAAGGGATTCCTCCGCAAGGAACAATACGCGATTTCTCTCGCTCTGATTGTGGGCGGCACGATCGAAGTCGGTGTGCTGGGATGCCCCAACATGCCGATCGCGGGACCGCTGCCGGGTTCTGGAACCTTGGCCTGGGCCGTCCGAGGCCACGGCGCATGCATGCAGAATCTGGATCAACCGGATTCGATGCCTCTGCCGATATGCGCGGCATCGACAGCTTTGGCTTCGGAATTGCGGTTATGCGAGTCGGTCGAGTCGGGGCACAGTTCTCATGACTGGTCCGGGCTGGTCGCGTCGGAGTTGGGCATTCATCGTGAGCCCGTCCGGATGGACAGCCAGTGCAAGTATCTGGCCGTGGCACGAGGCGATGCCGACGTTTACCTCCGCCTGCCGACGCGCAAGGGTTATCAGGAAAAAATCTGGGACCACGCCGGAGGAGTGCTTGTCGTGTCTGAGGCCGGCGGACGTGTGACGGATATTTACGGCCGCGATCCAGAGTTCTTTCACGGTGCGACGCTGTCAAATAATGCCGGAATGGCTGTCTCAAACGGTCTGGTTCATCAGCAGATTCTTGACGCAATCCGGAAGCATGGTCCTGCAGAGATGACCTGAGTCCGGCAGTTGTCTGTTTCGATTGTCCCACATTCGACCCCGTTGGCCTCGGCGACTGTCGATTCTTTCGTGGGGCAGGCTTCCAGCCTGCTTCGTCGCTCTGGTTCATTCCTGGAATACGCGGATTGGCAGGATTACTTCGCTTCCCGCAGCAATGTCCCGATGCTGAACACGACAATTCCACAAAGCAGTGAGATGGGCATCACGATCAGTCGGAAGCCATAGAAGAGTTGAAAGATCACGATCGACGGAAGCACACCCAGTGCCAGCAGCTGCAACAGCATTCCAAATGTGTGTTTCATGATTCGACTGTCCCAGATTGAAAGAAGGTGTCTGGAACTCTCCGGCATCAGGTTCTTGCGAAGTTTTCCGATACCTCCAAACTCCCAGACACCTTTTTCAACGCGCCGGTCGTCGCGAAAACTGCCCGCGGATTCTCGCGTTGCGCAGTCAGTCCTGCAAACTCGCGACTGCAACGTTCTGGCAATTGGCGTTATCAGTCTGTTGACAGACCTGTGCCACATTCAGAGTGTCGTCATTCGGCTGAGTTGACAACTTCAGTCCGATCCGCGCTCATCCGCCCCTGGATGAACGTCCGTCCGCTGACTGCCAACTGCTGAGTGCCAACTGAATTTCATGAGCCGCACACATTCGATTGACGGAATTACGCTTCATCTGGGGACTCCTGACGCCAGCGAAGGAGAATGGATCGGGCAGCGCGAAGTGCTGAAGCAGCTGCTCGCCTGCTGGCTGGTAGTTGATGCCCGCGATCTGCCGCTGACTCCCAGACTTCTGGGAACGCCCGGGATCGGCAAAACAACGCTGGCAATTTCCGGGGCTCGGCAACGGGGTCAGGAACTCTACATCTATCAATGTACGGCGGATACGCGGCCGGAAGATCTGCTCGTGACTCCGGTACTGGCCGAGAGCGGTAAGATCGCCTACCACGCCTCGCCAGTGGTCACCGCGATGCTTCGGGGCGGGATCTGCATTCTGGACGAAGGCAACCGCATGAACGAAAAGTCATGGGCCAGCCTCGCACCGCTGCTGGATCACCGCCGCTACGCAGAATCCATTGTGGCCGGCATTACCATTCCGGCGCATCCGGATTTCCGTTGCGCCGTGACAATGAATGAAGATGAATCAACTTTTGAGATCCCCGACTATATCCTCAGTCGCCTGCAGCCGACGCTGACGCTGGGACACCCATCCCGCGAAGATGAGCTGGCTATTCTGAAATACCACCTGCCGTTCGCCGACGATCAGATGCTGAATCTGACCGTCGAGTTTCTACAGGAAGCTCATTCCCTGAGTCTGGACTTCTCAACCCGTGACGGGATCAACATTCTGCGATATGCTCTGAAACGGATTGCTCAGGACCCGAAGCATCCGATTGCCCGCGATGATGCCTGGCGAGAATCTCTGGAAAAGTGTCTGGGCGAGGACGCCGTGGACCTGAAATCGCTCGCAGACAGCAAGAGCCAGTCGCTTGGCGGCAACCTGGTCCCGATGGGGCTCGGTGACTTCTTCTTTTCGCCCGATGATCCGCTGCACCCGGATGCCGACTTTGACGACGACTTCGATGATAACGACGATGATGCGGACGACGGGGACGAAGATCTCGACGACGAGGACGAAACGAAAGACCGCCGATAGTCAGAACGCCCGTTCCAGATTCCCCGTTCCGCCGTCACCATACGGGAGCCAAAGCAGGGCCACCTTTTCAACGGCGGTGTCCGCCTTTCGCGGAGCGATCTCGATGCTGTCGAATTTCATCAGATCGGTGTCCAGCTGATCGGTGATCTGCTGCACTTCGGCTTCGACCGCCGCGGTCAGTTCTTCCTGCTTCTGCCGCAGTGCGGCGAATTGTTCTTCGGCGTGGCGGATATCGGCGGACTCGGACGCGACTCCGGACGCCGATCGAATCACTGAACCTGCACGAGTCATGCTGGTGGACGACACAGTTCTCCGGCCGAACAGTGCTCCGAAGATGCTTGTCCCCAGGTTGACGGCGGTCGACAGAGTCTTCGTCGACTTCTGAGATTCCTCTTTTTCGATCTTCTGCTCTGCTCGGCGGAGCTTGTTCTCCAGAATCTCAAACTTTGTCGCATACTTCCGTCGCAGCTTTTCCACCAGCCGATCGCGTTCTTCGCGGGCCGAATGACGCAGGCGAATCCGGAATGCAGCCTCGGGTTCTCCTGGCTGTGATGTCTGCTTCAGCTCGTCGCATTTCGAAAGAGTCAGCTTGCGATCTCTGTACAGATGATTCTTCAGAGCCGTCGTCCAGCCGGTATACGATCTTTTCTGAGTCAGCTCTGCCGGCAGTTCACGAAACTCAGCCTCCATAAACTGCGGTTCAGGCATAAGCTGTGGAACATCGGCTTCGTCCCATTCATCTGCGTCCTCCCATGGCTCCGCCGGAACTGCATCGCCGGCCAGGCGAATCAGCGTCACCGGATCCCACAGGTCGATGCCATTCTTTGCATCGCTGAAATGAACTCGCGCCTGTCCCAGCAGCGCCGGCCGATAGACGATCCGCTCTGCAGGGAGATGCGCCGGAAGGAAGAATTCGGTAATGCCGGGCGGGAGTACCGGTCGAGCCGGCTGAACAGGCAGCTCCGATGGAGGAGCGGCGAATCGGGCAGTCGGAACTGCTGCGGAACCTGTGATCGTGGCCGCAGAAGGCGACGAGACCTTCAAAGGAGCCATCAGCGTTTCGATCTGCCGGAGACTCAGCGGGCCGCGGAGGTACGAAAGTGACCAACGGCTGCAAAAGACAATCGGCGCATTCTCATGGATGTTCTTCATCAGGAACAGGCGACTGCCGAGCCCGGCCAGAATCTGCTCCATCTGCTGCCGATCGAATGTCGAACCGGTCGTTGCGGCCGCCCCTTCCAGCCCTTCGAGGACTCGCATCTTGTCGCGTTCGGTCTGCAGTCGTCCCAGGAACCACGTCCCGCAGTTCGACAGGCCTTTGTAATCCAGGTCCACCGGATTCTGAGTCGCAAGGACACACCCCAGTCCGAAGGCCCGAGCCTGTTTCAGCAGCGTCAGCATCGGCTGCTTGGACGGCGGATTGGCAGTCGGCGGAAAATACCCGAAGACTTCATCCATGTAGAGGATCGCACGCAGGCTGGTCGTGCCTGTCTGAGCCCTCATCCACGTCACGACTTCGTTCAGCAGAATCGTGACGAAGAACATGCGTTCCTGATCGGACAGATGAGCAATCGAAATGACGGCGATGCGGGGCTTGCCGTCGGGAGCATACAGCAACTGCTGAATATCCAGCGGTTCTCCTTCCAGCCACGCCGCAAAGCTTGGTGATGCCAGCAGGTTGTTCAGCATCATCGCCAGCTTGAATCGCTCATTCGACGGATAGAACGATTCCAGATCCAGCACACCGACCTTCTTCAATGGCGGTTCCTGAATGCTTCGGATCAGAGTTGCCATGTCGAAGTTCTGACCATTGCGCCAGAATTGGTCGAAAATGTTTGACAGCAGAATATGCTCACGGCTGCTGATCGGATCGGCGTCGATCTGCAGCAGGGCCAGAAGGCCGGAAACTGCCGACATGACCCGCCAGCGGAACGCATCGGCGTCGCCGCGGACGAATTCATTCGGGGCGTCGAATGATCTGAGGACCGTGATCGTCCTACCGGCATTGCTGGCCGGCGTGTAGATCGCCACGTCGGACTTATCGCGGAATCTCTGAATCCGCTCGCCTGTCTGCCCCCATTCAAGAAGCCCGTTCCGCCAGGTGTCAGCCGTCTTCTTTGCGAACTCCTCAATCGTCATTCCGCTGCGCTGTGCTTCCTGCGGATCAACCCACGACTGAAAATCCTGAGGCAGCAGACCGGGAAACGCCAGCATCAGATTGCCGAGGTCACCTTTGGGATCGATGCAGATTGCCGGTATGCCGTCGATCGCAGCTTCCTCCAGCAGCGACAGGCACAATCCGGTCTTGCCGCTGCCCGTCATTCCGACGCAGACGGCGTGAGTTGTCAGGTCCCGGGAGTCGTACATCACAAGCTGATCGGGCGACGTAACTCCCGTCTGCAGATCATGCGACTTACCAAGATAAAACTGGCCGAGCTTTTCAAAGTCTGTCATAGCCACTGCTGTTCGTTCCGGGATT
>JANNGQ010000237.1:0-4857 GCA_031403975.1 Planctomycetota bacterium | reverse complement strand
AAGTAGGTTGGCCGAAGCTGTTCAAATTCTCAACTCGCATAAAGATCAACAACAATTTGATTTGGGCGTACAATTCAAAGGCACACCGCTTTCGTTTCGGCTGCACCGGCCGAGAATGACTGGGCATCGCAAAAGCATGTGCAAGTCGTCGTATTGACGGTCGCGACAGCCTGTGGAACGTATCTCTGTTATCAACTGGCCGCGCCGTTCTTTCCGGCGATTGCATGGACTCTGGCGCTGGCGGTCGTGTTCACGCCGTTCCAGCGGTGGGTCGAGTCGAGGCTCAGGCATCCGAATCTGGCGGCAGGGATCTCCGTCCTGGTGATCGGCGTTGTCTTGCTGGGGCCGGCAACGTTTGTGGGGAATCGGCTCGTGCAGGAGGCAGCGAATGGTGCTGAACTCTTCACGACCAAGGTTGAATCCGGGGAATGGCGTCATGCGCTCGAAGCCCACCCGCGTCTTACGCCTCTTGTCGACTGGATAGAACGACAGGATCTGGCGGGCACCGTCAAGAACGCTGCTGCATGGATGACGACGACCGGCGCTTCGTTCATCAAAGGATCGGTGATCGAGGTCCTCGGACTTCTCCTCACGTTCTATCTGCTGTTCTTCTTCCTCCGCGACCGCCGCGCTGCGCTGCATCTGCTCCGCACGCTGTCGCCACTTTCGGACATCCAGATGACGAGGCTGTTCGATCGGGTCAGCGACACGATCTACGCCACCATTTACGGAACGCTGACCGTCTCTGCGCTGCAGGGTCTGCTGGGAGGAGTGATGTTCTGGTGGCTGGGCCTGCCGACACCGTTGCTCTGGGGAGTGGTGATGGCTCTGCTGGCGGTGGCGCCAATGATGGGTGCCTTCGTCGTCTGGGGGCCGGCGGCGCTCGTTCTCGCCCTGAACGGCAGTTGGGGAAAAGCCGTGACCCTGACTCTGTGGGGCATGATTGTCGTCGGCACCATCGACAATCTGCTGCGCCCGATCCTGGCCGGGAAGCGGCTCAGGCTGCACACCGTGTTCGCCTTCATGTCGGTCGTGGGCGGTCTGATTCTGTTCGGTCCTGCCGGACTCATTCTTGGTCCGGTGGTCCTCACGGTGACCATCGCGCTGCTGGAGGTCTGGTCCAGCCGCAACGGTGTCGAGACGGTCGTCAGGGCGGAATCGGAAGAACTCACCCGATTTGAAAATGAAGGTGGCGCAGGAAGTGGAGTCGTCGCGTTCAGCCAGAGTGGTGAATTCGCTGCGCCAGCGGCTCTGCTGCCGCGAGATGTCTTCAAGCCCGTGGCTGGTACGCCTGATAAGAGTGCCGCCATTTCATGATCACGGCACAGCCCATCACCGGACAGCCAATCACCGGACATCCCGGCGGCGAAGCATGGCACAGTCAAGCTGCCGACGAAGTGCTGAAACATTTCGGCTCGTCAGCAACCGGACTGGCGGCGCAGGAGGCGGCTCAGCGCCTCGCCAGTGACGGCCCGAATGAACTGAAGGAAGGCCGGCGCATCAGCCCGCTGCAGATTTTTCTCGGCCAGTTCATGAGTCTCATGGTTTGGATTCTCATCGCGGCCGGCGTCATCTCCGGAGTGCTGGGCGAACTTGTGGACGCGATCGCCATCCTCGCCATCCTCGCCATCTTCGCCATCCTCGTGCTCAACGCCATGATCGGCTTCTATCAGGAGTGCAGCGCGGAGAAATCCATTGCAGCCCTCAGACTGCTGACAGCGCCGCAGGCCAAGGTGCGGCGAGACGGGAAAGTTGCGTCCATCGCCGCGTCGGAAATCGTCGCGGGCGACATCCTGATCCTGGAAGCCGGCGATCTGGTCTCAGCGGATGCGCGGATTCTGCCGCTCTCGATCCACCTGCTCTGGATTAACCTGGTCACGGATGGCCTGCCCGCGCTCTGTCTGGCCACCGACCGGATTGATCCGGATGTGATGAAGCGCCGCCCGCGTCACCGTGCGGAGAACATCACCGACCGCGCCTTCCTCCGCACGATGTTCTGCACCGGCCTCCTCACAGCAGGGGTTGCGTTTGCGGTGTACTACTATATTTTGAGGACGGAAACGACCGCAACGGCTCGGAGTTACGCTTTCGCCGTGCTCGTGTTTGCCGAACTCCTGCGGTCCTTCGGTGCGCGCAGTGAATCCAAGCCGGTCTGGCGCATTTCCCTGCTCACGAACGTAAACTTGGTCATCGTGGTTGCCATTTCCTTCGGCCTGCAGGTGTGGAGTCAGCACAATGCGACTCTGGGCCACTTCCTGAAGACATCGACCATGTCGCTGACCGATTGCTTCCTGCTGCTTGCCGTGGGTGCGATCCCGCTGCTGGTCCTGGAGCTGGCGAAGGTTGTGCGACACGCCCGGCGGCTGACACCACTCTGAACTCCGAACCGTGAACTTCGAAGCGTGAACTTCGTTCTATGAACTCTGAAACACACTCCGCGAAAGCTGTATCCGCAGTGAGCAGTGGAGCGTCGCCCAGCACATGCAATCATGGCAGTGTCTCGGTTTTCCTGTCGCATTGGATGAAGGAACACTGGAAATTGCTCCTCACGGGCGCTGCCGGTGCGTTCCTCGCCCTTGGGTTTTTCGGCGAGCTTATTCTTGGATTCCCGCCGAGTGCAGCGCTGACGCTCTATGCGCTCGCCTATCTTGCCGGAGGTTATGACGTGGCCCTTCATGCTGTGCCGGCCGTGCTTCGCGGAAAATTCGACACGGATCTGCTGATGCTGGCCGCTGCCGCCGGAGCCGCGGCGCTGAACGAGTGGGCGGAAGGCGCGTTCCTGTTGTTTTTGTTTTCACTGGGCCATGCAGGCGAGACCTACGCACTTGACCGTGCCCGCAACGCCGTGGGAGCACTGGGAAAGCTCATGCCTCGCACGGCGCAGGTGAAACGAGTTGATCGGCTTGAGGAGGTTCCGGTCGATCAACTTGCGGTCGATGAAACAGTCGTGGTCCGTCCGGGAGACCGCGTGCCGGTGGATGGAGTCATCACCGCTGGTGAGAGCAGTCTCGACCAGAGTGCCATCACCGGTGAGAGTGTGCCTGTGGCCGGCGGACCGGGTGACGAAGTGTTCGCCGGAACCATCAATCAGGACAACGCGCTCGATGTGAAAGTGACGCGCCTGGCGCGTGACAATACGCTGGCCCGGGTCATGCAGATGGTTTCCGAAGCACACGAACAACAGAGCCCGACGCAGCAATTCACGGAGACGTTTACCCGCCGCTTTGTACCCGGAGTGCTCGTCGTCACGCTTCTCGTCATTGTGGTGCTGCCCATCGCCTTCCGCTGGTCGTGGAGTGATAGTTTCTATCGGGGTATGGTGCTCCTCGTGGCTGCGTCTCCTTGTGCACTGGCCATCGGCACGCCCGCGGCAGTCCTGGCAGGCATCGCCCAGGCCGCGCGCCGCGGAGTGCTCATCAAAGGAGGTGTGCATCTTGAAAACCTCGGTCGCCTTCGCGTGATGGCCCTCGACAAGACGGGTACGATCACCACCGGGAAATTCGGTGTGACCCGAGTCGTCGCGTTGAACGGCCACACGGACGAGGACGTACTGCGCACGGCCGCCTCTGTGGAAGAACAATCGAGTCATCCCATTGCCGCGGCCATCGTTCAGGCCGCCCGTGAACGAGGCATCGCTTTTCCGTCGGCCAGTGGATTGGAGAATCTGGCGGGCAAAGGAATCCAGGCGGAGGTCGAGGGAGATTCGGTGCTGCTCGGCGCGCTGCGGGCCTTCTCCGATGATGCGAATGCGAAAAAAGGCAGCGAGGTTGCAGAAACCGTGGCCAGCCTGGAATCCGAGGGACAGACAACCGTCGTCGTGCGGCGCGGCGGACAGTTCGCGGGAGTGATCGCGCTGGCCGACGAATCGCGTCCGTCCGCGGACGGTGTCATCCGACGACTGTTCGCTCTGGGCATCGAACGACTCGTGATGCTCACCGGCGACAATGAGTCCGTCGCCCGTCGCATCGCGGCGAAAGTCGGCATCTCGGAGGTACGGGCCGGGCTGTTGCCCGAGGATAAGTTGACAGCGATTCGAGAGCTGAGACGTGAGTACGAGTTTATTGCGATGGTCGGCGACGGCGTCAACGACGCGCCAGCGCTGGCCGCGGCCACGGTGGGCATCGCCATGGGCGGGGTCGGTACGGCCGTGGCGCTGGAGACAGCCGACGTGGCCCTGATGGGCGACGATCTCGGCAAGCTGCCGTTTGCGGTCGGATTGAGCCGTGCCGCTCAGCGTATCATCCGCCAGAATCTCGTGATCGCGATCGGCGTGATCGGCTTGCTCCTTGCGGCATCGCTGGCCGGCGTGATTCCGCTCAGCGTAGCCGTGGTGTTCCATGAAGGCAGCACGGTCGTCGTCGTGATCAATGCCCTCCGGCTCCTCGTGTGGCAGGAGTGATCCGGAACAACCTGAATTCCGATGCGCCGGCTGAGGTCGTGATGTTCGTCAGAGTTGCTCGATCCCCCCAGGCTCGGGAAGCTGTCACAACATAAGACTCCCGCACATTTCGCGTGCCGGCCGGTTCGTCGCTGCGCGGTGTTCTACGCCGCGTTCGCCTGACGCCCCCGGAACACCTTCAGCGACTCGACAAATGCCTCCGCATTCTACACAATTTCAGCCAGCGAACAACGACCGCAATCGCAGTGCCAACGAACGGGAATAGAGGTGGCAAACGGGAATAAAGGTGGCAGGAACCGTTTGTCGTCATTGAACGGGAATAAAGGTGGCAGGAACCGTTTGTCGTCATTGTGGCTGATTCTGTGCAACGCCCGTCGACAGGGAAGGCAAGGGACAATGAAATGGTTCCTAATATCTTTCCAGGCGATGGTTGACACGTCACGCAGCATCGCATCTTC
>JANNGQ010000236.1:0-2319 GCA_031403975.1 Planctomycetota bacterium | reverse complement strand
GTCATGTTGCCGCCAGGCGAGTGATCCGGAAAGAAGCCCGACATTGACTTCGGGCATTTTCTCGTTGCGGTAGTCGTCGGATACACCAAGAGTTTCCGCGCCGAACAATCGATACACCGGTTGAGCAGCAACGGTCGCCATATAACTGCCCTGCTGATCGAGCCACTTCGCGTCCCCCTTTTCGGGAACGCCATAGCTGATGAAAACCAGCCGCGGAGCACAGAGGGCGATCAACTGATGCGCGTCAACCGGAATGTCGCCGGCATTTTTGCTGCCGAAATCGGCATCAGCGGCACCGTACTTCAGAAAGTTGCCGGCCATCCAGTGGTATTCACCGGAACCAGTCAGATTTTCCACCGCTTCACCGAAGTTTCGCCGATGAAGTTTGGCTCCGCCTTCCCCCGACGAAGCGACTAAAGCCGCGGCAAACCGCTCATCAAACGCCATGGTCACAAGCGCGGCTTTGCCATAGCGGGAAACCCCTTCGATGCCGACTCGCTTCGGATCAATCGTGGCATCCGTTTCCAGGTAATCAAGCGCCCGAGACGCTCCCCAGGCCCACGCCCGGAGCGATCCCCAGTCATCTGGTTTGCGGGGCTGGCCGAGGTTTGTCAGCCCGATGATTCCACGAGTCAGACCCGCGCCGTTGTCCGGTTGAACGCTTGCCGGATTCAGAAATGCATAGCCCCAGCCGGCTGTCGCCAGAATCTGCTCTCGAGAAGGACCAGGAGGCCGGAAGGCGGCTGGTGGCTGTCCACCACGACCGCCAAATCCAAATCCACTGAACATGATCAGAGCAGGAACGGCCTTGTCGGCATTCCTGGGAACTCCGACCCTGAGTGCGATCTTGACGTCGATTTCCGGGCACCCTGCGTTATCGACAGTCCCTTCAAGAGTTCTCTCTGTGACAACAATGTCGCCTGCCGTGATTTCTTTTTCTTCGATCACTTTCCAAGTCACCGTCGGCACACGTGCAGGAATCCGTCCGATCACTTCCTGCTCGAAGAGTTCAACGATCTCCGGCCGTCGCCGGGCAATCCACTCTTCCCGGGTTTTCACAATGGTTCCGTCACCGCAGGAAAGCACCTCCGGAAGTTCAGGAAAAGGGTTAGCGAGGGCTTCGTCAAAATTCGCGTGATTCGGCGCTGCTTCATTTCCACTTGGACCGGGACGCAACCTGGAGATCCCGATCTGTCGGAGCATATTCTGATGGTCTTCCATCGTCGTGAATGTCACGATGCCCGGTGGCTGCTTCTCTTGAGCCCGGAGCGGACCGGACGAGAGATGCCGCAGACCCAGAAGGGTTACGAGAATCAACAGGGGCGGCAGATGTCTTAGTCCATTCATGGGTGCTCTCCACTCAAAAACAATACAACTTCGTGAGTCAATTTCATCTCGGCCGCGAAACTACTGTGGTGATCACATTAAGCTCTGACGGACTCTTCGGATAGACGCGAACTGATCGTTAATGATGCGCCAGAATCTCATTGTTTCCGCAAAGAAATACAAGCAGGCATGTGAGGTGTTCGTTGATTACCCAACGGGCCCTGCGCTACGAATGGCTCACTCCGGCAATCCCGTGTCCGCGGAAGTACAATCACCGGCAGCGGGAGGCGTGTTGCCATCTCCAGTTATGCTGAGGTTTGGCCTTTCTGAGGCGTCCGCGCAACGCTGGCTGCCTCCGGGGTATACACACTACGACCAAACTTGAAGAACAGGGCAGGTGTCACCAACTGGTCCAGAACTGTCGAGGCCAGCATCCCGCCAAACACGACCACAGCGAGCGGATGCAGAATCTCTTTACCGGTTTGTCCGGCTCCAAACAACAACGGGAGCAGTCCGATGAAGCTGGTGGCGGCCGTCATCATCACGGGCGAAAGCCGCTCGAGACTGCCCCGAATGATCATCGCTTCGCCAAACACTTCACCTTCGTGCCGCATCAGATGGATGTAGTGTGAAATCATCATGATCCCGTTGCGGCTGACGATGCCGATCAGGGTGATGAATCCGACCCAATGTGCGACTGACAGAATTGTGGCGCTGATCCTGACTTGCGGCCATTGCCACCATGCCGCGGCGCCAAGTGATTCGGATGATGGCCGATTGACAATCAACAGAGTCACGACTGCGCCGAGTGCTGCGAGCGGAATATTTGCCAGAACCTGCAGAGCGGCTCTCCAGGATCCCAGGCACTTCGTCAACAACATAAACACACCGACCACCGAGAAGCTTCCCAGCACCAACAGTCGAAAGTTGGCTTGCTGCTGTGCTTCGAATTGCCCGCCGTATTCGATGTGATAGTTTCCCGGCAGCGTCCGC